>NZ_CP029758.2:2136921-2442195 GCF_004006395.2 Clostridium sp. AWRP
GTTTTACTCAATAAGATTTAAAGGTAGTAGAAATAATTTAAGCTCTAGGATATTTGACATTAAAGATTATTTAAATCGTAGTAATATAGTTGTTTTGAGGTGGATAAGTGCAAGTGAAAATCCTAGAATAACGTATGTAAATTTGAAACTAGAGGGAATAAATAAAATGAGTTCTTCAATGCCTATTGCAATATTAGCAATTACATGCATACTTACAGGAGTAGTTATGTGGAGAATGTTAAAAAAGGAATTTACGTCAATTGGAACGCTCTATGCAATTGGCTATAAAAAAAGAGAAATTATGAATCATTATATGAGGTATCCTCTTATAATTGCAGTACTAGGTGGAATACTGGGTACAATTTTGGGTGGCTTTGCCCTAAAGCCCTTGTTAAATTTAATGATTACTTATTTTAATATGCCTATAGAAACCATAGAGTTTAATTTAAAATATATTTTCATAAGTATTATATTACCAGTCATTTTCCTTGGAGTTAGTGGATATTTTGTTATAAATAAAGCACTTAAATATTCACCCCTTCAGCTTATGAGAGGAGGAGATCAAAAGTCAAAAGTCAGCTTTATTGAAAGAAATTTAAAACTTGATATATTCAAATTTTCAACTAAGTTTAAAATAAGAGAGCAACTTAGAAATACTGGAAGAAGTGCATTCCTATTACTTGGAATTATTTTTGCAACTATGCTGCTGCTTTTAGGATTTGCACAAAAGAGCTCTTTTGATTTTTTAATAAATAAAAGCTTTGGCGAAGCTTTTAGATACAGATATTATTATGTATTTAATTCTTTACAAATAGAAAAGCCTGCAATTGGCGAAGCTTTTTTAGAAATACCATTTGCAGTGAAGGGAAATGATAATACAAATTTAACAGTGTACGGAATAAATCCTAATTCTAAATATGTTTTATTAAAGAATATGTCAGGTGAAAAACTCAATTATAAAAAGGTTATAATAACAAGATCGTTAGCTGAAAGATTAAAAGTTAAAAGCGGTGATACAATTGATATTATAAATAAGCTGAATTCAAAACCATATAAAATAACTATTGATAGCATAGCTGAAACTTATGCAGGAGAATATATATTTATGCCTATTTTGCGTCTCAATAATATGCTCAAATATTCTTCTAATAGCTATATTGGGCTTTGGAATATTAATAAAATAGATATTCCTCAATCTAAATTGCTTAGTAGTGGAACAGTTGATGATCTTAAAAATGCATTTAATTCAATGACACAGCCACTTCAATACTCTATTGCCATTGTATCATTTGTATCATTTTTGATTGGACTTATTGTAGTATATGTTGTAACTTCTTTAATCATAGATGAAAATAGGAAAAGTATATCTCTGATGAAAGTTTTTGGATATAAAAGGAAGGAAATTTATTCACTCATTTTGAATAGCTCTTTTTTCATAGTAGTTCTTGGATATATTTTAGGAATACCTTTGCTTTTGATATCTCTTGAGGCTATGTTCAAATCTTTGACAAAGAGCATGAATTTTGAATTTCCTGTTGTTATAGACTATCCTTATATCATTTTAGGATTTCTTATACTATGGTTTACTTATGAAATTTCAAAGATGTTAAATAAAAGAAAGATAAATAGAATTAAGATGGAGGAAGCTTTAAAATCAGAAATGGAATGAAATATTTTGTACAATTTTATAAATTTTTCATAATAAGTTATACTATAATAATGGTAATAGGAAATATTAAAGAGGGAGTGATTTTTTATGCAAGGTAAGATTTTAGTTGTGTACTACTCACTTGAGGGAAACACAAGACTTATAGCTGAAACTATTTCAAAAGAGATATCCGGTGACATTTTAGAAATAAAGCCTAAAAAAAGTATAGATCCACACAGCAAAATGAGGTACTTCATAGGTGGAAAGCAGGCCATGACTAAGGAAAAGCCAGAGATTTTACCCTATGATATAAATCCTGAAGATTATGATCTTTTATTCATTGGAACTCCGGTTTGGGCATGGACTTTTTCACCAGCCATAAGGAGTTTTTTTGCCAATACAAATTTAAAAGGTAAGAAGATAGCTTTATTTAGCTGCAATGGTGGGAGCAATGGAAAAACTTTTGAAAATATGAAAGAGCAGCTTGAAGGTAACGAATTTCTAGGGGAAATTGAATTTAAAGATCCTCTTAAAAATGACACGGAAGAAAATATAGAAAGAGCTAAAAAATGGTGTAACAGTATTTGCAAATAATAATTTAGCATATTTAACATAAATAACTTGCGTTATATAATAAATTGTGTTATTCTTAACAAGAACTTAAATTAATAGTTAATAATTAAACACAAATATATTTCAATTAGTACTTAACGATAGAGTATGTTGATATGGGAATTTTATTAGTGAGTTATTGCGATGAATTTAAGAATAATAAAATTTCGGAGGTACGCATCATATGAATGGTACAGTAAAATGGTTTAATGGAGAAAAAGGATTTGGATTTATTACAGGAGAAGATGGAAAAGATATTTTTGCGCATTTTTCTCAAATAAATGCAGATGGATATAAAACACTTGAAGAAGGTCAAAAAGTTTCTTATGACGAAGGTCAGGGACAAAAGGGACCTCAAGCAGAAAATATTACTGTTCTCTAATTAATGATCTTTACCCCTTGAATGGTTATTCTATTTGAGGGGTTTTTAGTTGCCTATAGTTAGATTTTACAAATTTAATTAACATAAACAAAATTCTTATTATTAGATGGAGTTTTAACTCCATCTAATACCAAAAATTTATTTATTTTTAAGCACTTCTCCTAATCTTTTAATTCCTTCTATAATCCTATCATCTGGCATGTTTGAATAATTTAATCTAAAGGAATTTTTGAAATTAGCATTTGGAAAAAATGATTCTCCAGCTACAAATGCCACATTGTTTTTTATTGCTTTAGTAAAAATATCTGAAGCATCCATATTTGAAGGAAGTTGAATCCATATGAAAAGTCCGCCATCAGGAAGAGTATGTTTTATATCTTTAGGAAAATACTTTTCTATACACTGTATCATAAGTTCTCTCCTGTGTCTGTATACTTCTTTGATTTTTTGTATATGTTCTTCTATATCATACATTTCCATATATTTTGCAGTAATCATTTGTGCGAATATATCAGTATGCAAATCTGCACTTTGCTTAAAAGGAACATATTTCTGAATAATACTCTTATCTGCACATATCCAGCCAAGTCTTAAGCCAGGAGCAAATATCTTTGAAAAAGTACTTAAGTAAATTACTCTTCCTTCAGTATCAAAATGCTTTACCGGTGGAAGCTCTTCTCCAGCAAATCTTATTGCACCATAGGGGTTGTCTTCTATTATTACTATATCAAATTTATTTGCTATTTCTACTAGCCTTTTTCTCCTTTCAAGACTCATAGTTCTTCCAGTTGGATTTTGAAAATCGGGTATGGTGTAGATAAATTTTGCATTAGGATTATCATTAAGGGCCTTTTCAAGCTCTTCCATAATCATTCCTTCTTCATCCATAGGAATTTCTTTAAAGTTTGGAAGATAGGTTTTAAAAGCACTGATAGCTGCAAGGTAAGTTGGACTTTCACAAATTATAGTGTCACCTTCATCTATAAATACTTTTCCTGAAAGGTCTAAAGCCTGTTGGGAACCTGTAGTAACTATTATGTTATCCATAGATGTTTTTATACTTAGTTTCTCCATTCTCTTACAGATAGCTTCTCTTAAGGGGATATATCCTTCAGTGGTACTGTATTGAAGAGATGCTTCGCCGCATTCGGTTAAAACTTTTATGCATACATTTTTTAGCTCATCAACAGGAAAAAGTTCTGGTGCTGGCAGACCTCCTGCAAAAGATATTATTTCAGGTTTTTCTGTAACTTTTAAAATTTCACGTATTTCTGAAGGCCTAACAAAATTATTTCTTTTTGAAAATTTACTATAATTCATAAGTAACACTCCTTATATAATAGGTTTTCCCCAATAATTATCCTGGTTAACTGTTGAAGAATTTGTATTTTGAAGCAGTTCTGCTATAGATTTCATAAGCTTATTTAATCCAATACTTATATTTTTTGCATTCTCGAAAGTGTAATTTAGTCTCATATAGCTTTTACCATCGCTTCCTTCAGGGTAGAATACATTCCCTGGAGCATAGGAAACACCTTTCTTAGAGCATTTTAATAATAATTGTGTTTGTGAAATATTTTCAGGAAGCTTGCACCAAATGTAATAACCACCTTTAGGAAGATTAAAACTAATACCAAGAGATTTATTTTTTTCAAGTATGCTGAGCATTAAATCCCTTTTTTTCATATATTCTTTGCATATTAGCTTTATATGATCTTCATACAATCTTTCCCGTAAAAATTTATCTAATATATACTGTGAAGCTGTGTTAACGTGAAGATCTGTCATTTGCTTTAATAGAGCAAACTTTTTTATTACTTGTACAGGTGCAGCAGCCCATCCAACACGCATACCTGAAAACATAGTTTTAGAAAATGTACTTAAATATATGACATAGCCATATGTATCTAGGGATTTTAAAGATGGCAAGTATATATTCTCATAGTTTATTTCACTGTAAGGGTCATCTTCGATAATTGGAAGCTGATATTTATATGCCAAATTTAGCAGCTTGTATCTTTTTTCTAAACTCATAACTATTGAAGTTGGATTTTGAAAAGTAGGTACTGTGTATAAAAATTTAGGCTTATATTTATTTAGTAAAATTTCAAGCACATCTAAGTTTATACCATCACTTTCCATAGGAACTCCTATAACTTTTGCTCCTGACAATTTAAATAGTTCAATTGCACTCATAAATGTAGGTTCTTCTACTATAACCACATCTCCTTTACTTAGAAAGGCTCTTCCAATAAAATCTATTCCCTGCATAGAGCCTGAAAGTATCATTATTTCCTTAGGAGAAACAGATATGTTTCTTGATTTTAGTAATTTGCTCAAGCTTTCCCTAAGGGGATAATATCCATAAGAAGAAATATAAGCTAGCATATCATTTCCACAACTTTCCCATAAGTCTTTTTGCAATTTTACTATGTCCTTAAGAGGATGCAAACTTGGATCTGCAATACCAGCTGAAAAAGATATATTTTTTTCTCCTCCTACTGAATTTATTATGTCAACAATGTCATGATTATTAGCGGAACTTACATTTGAATCGAAAAATTGATACCATGAAAGCGGTACAGTATGATTTCTAATGCTTAACTGCTTATTTTTTGTGTTATTTGCCACTATAGTTCCTTTTCCTTTGTGGGACTCTAATAAACCTAAAGATTTCAATTCTTCATAAGCACTAATTACTGTACTTCTGCTCACGCTAAGCTCTTCTGCAAGTTTGCGCTCAGATGGAAGTAAAAAATTTGATGGAAGCATACCAGAGTAAATCATATTTCTTATTTCATTTTTAATTTGTACGTAAATTGGTATGGAGCTTTTTTTGTCTATAGAAATGCGCATTTCTATCACTCTTTCTAAAATTTAAAAAATATTATATACATAATAACATTAAATTTTTATATTTAAACTACCAATTCTTATATTTAAAACCAATCCAATCTCATCATTGATGGGTTAAAGGGATAAAAGCATGAATATATTCACTGCTTGCACCAAGAATTGCTACTAATCCAAAATAAACTAAAGTAAATACAATTCTTGTTGAGGGTTTCATTTCATAATATTCCTTTTGAGGGTTTTTATAATACTTGTACAATTCTACAATCCCTAAAATTAAAAATATGATTAGCACAGGGTTGAAAAATTTTATACAAGCCAAAGCAAAAACAGGAATACCGACAAACCATAACTTAGGCGTTATAGCTGTAGCAATTCTACCACCATCTAGGGGATGAATAGGTACTAGATTAAATAAATTCATAAAAAATCCTGTATATGCTAGTGCTAAGAAAACATTATTGTGAGTTAAAAGATAAATAGGTACACAAAGTAGGGCGGCAATGCTGCCTGCAGCTGGTCCTGCTGCAGCCATAAAAGCTTCATCTTTTGCAGTTTTAGGCATTTCCTTCATTGATATGAGTGCACCAACAAAGGGTATAAATATTGGAGTTGAAACAGGAAGATGAATTTTTTTAGCAGCTGCGTAGTGCCCCATCTCGTGGGCAAACAATAAAAGTATAAAGCCTACTCCAAAAACAACACCGTACATGCTGGCGTATATAAAAATAGCTAATATCATAGAACCTAGTGTATAAAATATTTTACTTAGTTTAAGTAGTACAACTAAGAATTTGAATTTCGCAAAAAATATTAATGCACCTTTAAATTTTAAAAGAAAAGCTCCTATTATTCCCAAAATCCCAATTTTACTTTTTTTTGACTTTATCTTTTTTAGTATAGGAGACGTTACACTTGAATTTTCTGTGAATTCATCATTAGCATCTGCTTTATAAGGCACATTATCTCCCTTGATTTCAGTATATAGATTATTTACAGATTGGTTTTCGTTTTTTGATTTAGTCTTACCAAACATTTAAATCACCTCTTTATATATCTCGTGTAGAATATATTCTATTATATAAATGATAACAAAATAAAAAATATTAGTAAAATAAAAAATTATAAAGATAAATGAAAGTTATTATAGAGTGAAATATTAACTATCAATACAATTTACTTTCCTAGTATTTGACAATAGAAATTGAATAAATATTTTGTTATAATATATTATAGGTGGTGATATATATATGGATAAAGAAATTCTGGAAATTTTAAAAGCTATGCAGCAAGATATGAAATCAATGAAGCAAGATATAGCATCGATAAAATCCACACAAAAAGAACATACCCAGCTATTAAGTGCTTTAGAACATAAGACAAATGTATTTTCAGCAGAAAATGTTAGGTAAAATGTCTAATCTGGTAGTGATATTGTAAAAGTAATTGTGCCTTCATCATAATTTGCCCATATCTTGCCACTATGCCTTTCAATTATACTTTTTGTTATAGAAAGACCCAATCCTGAGCCTTCATCAGGATTTGTACGAGACTTATCCGCTCTATAAAACTTTTCAAATACCATATTCACATTTTTTGTATTTAAATTTTTACAGTTATTGCTTATACTGATTACAGCATTTTTATCACATTGGGTTAAAGATACTTTCACATCTGAAGGTTTGGTACTGTATTTTAGAGCATTGTACATTAGATTATTTAAAGCCCTCACAAATAAATTGATGTCAATTGTGACCATTATATTTTCAGCACATATGTTATCTACAATTTTTAACTTTGAATTTTCAAAAGTAATTGAAAATTCATCAATTAACTGGTAAATGAGTTCATTTAAGCATACTGTGGATAAATGTAATTTTAAATCACTGCCGTTTAGTTTTGTGAACATAAATAGGTTATCCGTAAGTTTTTTCATGGTTTCAGCTTTCTTTAATGATATATTTATAAATCTTTGCATTTCTTCTTTTGACTTATATTCATTATTTTCTACAATTTGCAAAAAACCAATTATACTTGTAAGAGGACTTCTTATGTCATGAGCCACATTTGTTATAAGCATATTTTTGGAAGCTTCAATTTTTCTCTCGTTTTTAATTTTTTCCTTTATCTTGTCTGCCATAAGGTTTATATTTTTAGATATCTCAGATAGTTCATCATGACCTTTTTGGTGTATTTTAAAATTTAAATTTTTATTTGCAATGGTCTGTATACCGCAGCATATCTCATTTATGTACTTCATCCTGTGACGGGTTATAAGGAAAAATAGCAGCATACAAATGAAAAGTAAAATTACAACATTTTTAAATCCTTCTAGAGTTCCTATAGAATCATGAGGTATATTTACAGGAGATGCAGTAATCCAAAGTATGGAAATATGGTCACCTGTTTTTATAGAAGTTTTGAAAATATAATCATGATACATAGTTATATTTTTTGTATGGTCAAAATATTTTAAAAAGTCAGAGTATGTTTTTTCAAGATTTGGATTTCCAGGAAGCTTCGATGAATTATATAAAATCTTGTCTTGGGGATCGGTTACAATAAAGCCAAGCTTATATTTTGAATATTCAGTTTCATATTTTGATAATACAGATTTATATTGGGATTTATTATTGAAATGTACGTCATTTATATTTAAACATATATTTCTGGTTATATAAGTTAATTTGCTAAAACTATAGTTGTAGTTTTGAAACTTATAAGGATACTTTTGAGATTCAAAATTTATGTATGATGAATACAAGACAATATATATAAAAAAACTTACAATTAGCGAAAATATAAATGAAACTACAAATTTAGTTTGAATTCCAACTATTTTAACTTTCAATTTTATACCCAACTCCCCATACAGTTTTTATATAATCTTTTTTTAGTTTTTGCCTTAATCTTCTTATGTGTACTGTAACTGTCCTGTCAAATTCCATGTAAGGTTCCTTCCATACGTTTTCGTATATTTGCTTTATGCTAAGCACATTGTCCTTGTTCTTTGCAAGAAAATCTAAAATTTCAAATTCACGTGGGGTCAAATTTATCTCATTGTCATCTATTTTTACAATGTGCTTATCTGTATCCAGAAGCATGTCCTGAATTTTAATCAACTTTGAATTTCCATGAAAGTTTGAATTAAATTCTTTGTATCTTCTTAGATGGGAGTTTATCTTTGCAATTAAGAGCATTGGATTAAAAGGTTTTGAGATATAATCATCAGCCCCAATGGTAAGCCCCATTATTTTATCAGCATCATCAATTTTAGCAGACAATATTATAATAGGTAAATTTAAGTTTTCCCGTATTTTCATACATGCCATCATACCGTCCATCCTTGGCATCATAACATCTAAAAGTATCAAATCTATTTTATTGTTTTTTAAAATTCCCAGGGCTTCAATTCCATCTTTTGCACATAGGGAAGCTATGTCTTGATTTTTTAATATTATAGTTAAAATCTCTCTTATATTTTCATCGTCGTCTACAATTAAAACTACATTTTTGTCCATGTAAAAATTCACCTTCCTATTGTATCTATATTTATTATATACATTTTTTTATTGCTTTGGCCAATTGTAATAAAATCTTAATAAACAGTATCAATTTTGTAATATAAAATATACCAGGTTTGTAATATGAGCACATTATAATGAAGCTATCATATAAAAAAGGATGTGAATTTCTTGGAAGTATTGAAATTGGAAAATCTATCAAAGACTATAGGAAAGAGAGAAATTGTGAAAAATTTAAATTTAAGTGTAAAGGAAGGTGAAATCTTTGGATTTTTAGGGCCCAATGGTGCAGGAAAAACCACAACTATAAAGATGATTGTTGGATTTTTAAAACCTACTGGCGGCAAAATTTATATAAATGGGAAAGAAATCAAAGATAATAGGATAAGCTATATAAGCAATATTGCAGCTATGGTTGAAGCACCGGATATGTATCCATATTTAACTGGATTTCAAAATTTAAAGCAGTTGTCAAGGATTGATAGAAACGTTAGTGAATCCGATATAAATGAAGCTGTAAAATTAGCTGGATTAAGTGACAGAATAAATGACAAAATTAAGAAGTATTCCCTTGGAATGAAACAAAGGCTTGGTATTGCACAGGTTATCATGGGAAACAAAAAGATATGGATACTGGACGAACCAACTAATGGACTAGATCCAAGCGGAATGATTCATTTTAGAAATTTGTTTAAAAAATATTCTAGAGAAAAGAAAGTTACCATATTTATATCATCCCACATACTTGGCGAAATGGAATCCATGTGTGATAGGGTTGCATTTTTAAATGAAGGTGAAATTAAGGGAATAGAAGATGTAAATAATATGAAGGGAAATCTTGAAAAAAGATATCTTGAAGTTGTAGGAGGAGAAGAAGAAGATGATTTTCCCAATAATTAAAAACGAGATCATTAAGATATTTTATAGAAAGAAATTTTTAATATGTTCTATTATATTACTGCTTGTAGCTGTATTTTCAGTATTAGCTGTGAATAGCGAAAATGGAGAGAGGGGACTGCAAAAAGACAAAAGTATAGAGCAATACTATAAAGATCAAAAAAAGTTAGTAAAGGATAAAGCAAAAATTGCTGAAATCCAAACACATATCGATAACATTGATAAAATGGTAAAAGATTATGAATTTCAAAAAACACATCCACTAGCCTGGAAAGATACTTTAAAAAAGGATGTAAAACTTATGGAAAGTGTTGATGATAGTAAAATGGAGGATGCTAGAAGGGAAAGGAGAAAAGGTGAAATTGCCTACGATAAATATTTATTGGAAAATAACATAAAGCCAATTAACCATATTAAAGCTACAGGATATGTATTGTTTAATGATTACAGCCTTATTTTGGATTATGGCATGATAGTGATATTTTTAGTAGCAGTGTTTATGACAGTAGACAGTGTTTCAAGTGAATACGCACCACCTACATTAAAGCTTTTGCTTTTAAGACCTGTTACAAAGACAAAACTTCTACTTGGCAAGTTTTTAGCTTGTGCTATTTCAAGTTCTGCACTTGTAGTGATTTTCAATTTGATATTTTTTTTGTTTGGAGAAATTGTATATGGTTTTGACAGCTTCAAATATCCAGTTCCTATAGAACCTGCATTTAAACACAGCAGTATACAAAACATGGACTTGCATAAATTTATATCTGTCATTCCAGGCACGTCAAGTATTATGCCTCTTTATAAATTTTTAATTGAATTTATGATATTACAGATAGTTTTTATAATTGCAGCTGCAAGTTTTTGTATTTTAATATCTACTTTAATTAAAAACAATGCAGCAGCGGCATCAATAGCCATACTATTTGGAGTAGCTTACATGATACTTTCAAAAATTCCTGCATTATCTGATAAGTCAGATATTATGCCAGCATTTTTTATAGCTCTTGGCAGTTCTGGAAGTATAATAACAAGACGAATTGTACAAGATACGGGGGCATACTACATAAATACTTTATCTGCAAGCTTGATAATGATTGCATGGTCTATATTATTTTTAGGATTAAGTATAATTATAGCAGAAAAAAGAGAAGAGTATATCTAGGCATTTTCTTTCAAAGGTCTTAAAGAATATATTTATAATAATTTGCAGAAACTATAAGAGCATAGACAAATCTATTTTGAAAGGGGAAATTTAATATGCCTGTTATTAATATGCTCTCTTCTGCAGAACAAGTAAAAGGTCAGGGGGTGTTGTCTGCTTATGTTGAACAAGTTAATTTAGTTAGAAAGGAACTTAAGGATAGTTATGAGGTAAAAGTAAATGCTTTTAAATTATGTGACATTATGCACTATCATACCATTGATTTTAAGTTCTTTTTAAGTATACCTTTTGCAAAATTATTGGGTACAAGTGTTGCTTATGTTCATTTTGTTCCAGAGACTATAGATAATAGTTTAAAATTGCCGTATATCATAAAAAAGATATTTTACAAGTACATAATTTTGTTCTACAAAAGTGTAGATTACCTGGTAGTTGTGAATCCATATTTTATTGATACATTAAAAAAATACAATATAGAAGGGGAAAAAGTAGTATACATACCTAATTTTGTATCTGAAGACAACTTTTTTAAATATGAAAAGGAAAAAGTAAAAAAAATAAAGCAGGAGTTAGATATTCCACTTAAAAAATTTGTTGTTCTGGGAGTAGGTCAGGTACAGAACAGAAAGGGAATACTAGACTTTATTGAAGTTGCCAAAAAACTTCCACAAATTCAATTTATATGGGCAGGTGGTTTTTCTTTTGGTGTGATAACAGATGGGTATAAGGAATTAAAAAAGGTTGTAGAGAATCCACCTAAAAATGTAAGGTTTTTAGGTATCATTGATAGAGAAAATATGAATGATATTTATAATATTGCAGATATAATGTTTCTGCCTTCCTATAATGAGTTATTTCCAATGTCTGTTTTGGAAGCCATGGCACTTAAAATTCCTGTACTATTGAGGGATCTAGATATATACCATAACATTCTATTTGATGACTATTTGAAGGGAAAAAATATAGATGAATTTGTAAAATGTATAGAAAGATTACAGGATAAAGGTGAAAGTTATAGAACTTGGTGTGAAAGGTCATGGAAATGTCACAAGTTTTATTCTAAGGAATACATCTTAAATACGTGGAAGCAATTTTATGACAAGATATATTATGAGAAAAATAAGAGAAGAAAGCTTAAGGGAAACTTAAATGAAAAATAAGAGGTTTAATATAATTGTTGTATTTATTTCCGCCTGCATTTTTTTCTTATTTTTCATTTTTACAAAGGGCATCCATTCTATGATTAAGGAGTTAAAATTACTGGATATCCACTGGATATCTTTAGCTGTAATAGCTGTTATTCTATTTTGGACATTTGAAACAATGATTTTATATACTGTAATGAAAAATCTCTATTTTGGGGAGCATTTGCTTTTCAAATCAGTAAAATTTCAAATGGTTGGTCAATTTTTTGGTGCAATTACACCTTTAGGAGCAGGAAGTCACCCTTCTCAATTATATGCAATGACCGAAGCAGGAATGCCTGCAGGACTTTCTGGGTCTATATTGATAATAAAGTTTATGATACATGAAATAGTAAGCATATTTTATCTAATAGCAGCACTGTTTTTTAGGTTTAACTATTTTAATTCAAAAATTAAATATTTTATTTACTTTGCAATTCTTGGTATTGTGATTAACGCAGGAGTGATGCTGCTAGCAATATCAATTGTAATAAATAAAAAAATGACTAAGGCTATAATAAACTTTATTGTGAAATTGCTCGGAAAGCTTCATATTATGAAAGATGTGAAATCAAAACAAGGGAAAATTGAAGATGAAATAGAAAGTTTTCATAAAAATGCACTTTTAGTAAGAAAACACATAGGTATGTGTTTTCTTACTTTAATATATTCACTTTTTCAGTGGGCTTTTTATTTTAGTATTCCTTATTGTATTTATAGAAGTTTTGGGTTTAATTCTACAGACTTATGGACAATTATGTCTGCGCAGGTGTTTCTAACAGTATTTATGACTGCAATTCCTCTTCCAGGAGCAGAAGGAGGGGCAGAAGGGGGATTTTATGTAATTTTTAATTTATTTTTTAAAGCTAAAACCGTTATAGCTCTTTTTGTATGGAGGATAATTACTTATTACATGTCTATTATAGTGTCAAGCATATTTATTTTAGCATTTCCAAATATACGTTTAAAAAATGATATTATTGAACAGTAATGTTTTCACATTTTGTATTTAAGATTTTACTATAAGTTTCAATTATCCTATGGGTGAAAATGCAGCTAGAATATTTTTTTGAAGTATGAACTGCCTCTTCACTCAATTTATTTTTTAAATTTTCATCTTTTAAGATTTGATCTATGTAATAGCTAAATTCCCAGGATTCCCTATAAGAAAATCCATTTTTGCCTTGAAGAATGATTCCGTCTATACACGGATCATATTTGCAAACTACAGGACATCCACTGCTTAAGGCTTCTATATAAGTTAATCCTTGGGTTTCACTAGTAGAAGCAGTGACAAATATATCTGCTATTTTATAATATTTGTAAATTTCTTTTGGATCTATCATTCCTGTAAAAACAACAGTATCTTCAAGACCTTCAGTGTGTACC
Organism: Clostridium sp. AWRP; assembly: GCF_004006395.2. Taxonomy (NCBI): domain Bacteria; kingdom Bacillati; phylum Bacillota; class Clostridia; order Eubacteriales; family Clostridiaceae; genus Clostridium; species Clostridium sp. AWRP. Next base: position 2,150,573 of record NZ_CP029758.2, read on the forward strand.
TGCTCTTTTAAATTTTGTAAATAAGGTCCATCTCCTACAATTAAAAGTTTAATGTTTTTAATTCTTTTTACAACGGTAGTGAAGAGGGTTAAAATCTCATTTATATTTTTTTCTTTCCCGATTCTTCCGATATAAGCTATAATCCTATCTGTATTTTTAATTCCTAGTGTTGAAAGAATTTCTTTTTTCTCATTTGTAAGCAGAGGCCTGCAAAATTTATTTAAATCAATTCCCGTTGGTATCACATTAATAGGTTTATTTACTCCGTAATTAAGCAGCATCTTCTTTGTTTTTTCTGTTGGAACAACTACGCTGTCAAGACTATTTAAAAGTAGACGGGTTATTTTTCCAACGGCACTTTTTTTTATAAGTTTTCCACCCAATAAATAGTCTAAATATTCTTCATACATTGTATGATAGGTGTGAATTTGGGGGGCATTTATTTTGCTAGCGATGTATTTGGCTGCAAATAAGGTAGAAAACTCTGTTTGGGAATGGATCATATCGGGTCTCCAATCGATAAGTCTATTTATGATTTTATTACGAAAGGGAACTTTAATTCTGGCATTAGGGTAAATTCCAACGCTAATGGACTTTAAATAGCATATATCTCCTACGATTTTCTCATTTCCTGTAGGAGATAGGGTTAGAATTTTAACATCGTAATTATTATTCTTTAATTCTTTATATAAATTGTATATTGAAGTGACAACACCGTTTATCATAGGAAAATATGTGTCGGTAGTAATTAAGATTTTCATTTTCTATTTCTCCTAATCTAATTAGAATTTTATATAATCTAAACTATGAATTTTCTATTCCAAATTAGTGTTTCCAATAATATATAAAAAAATAATAAAGTGTAATATAATTTTAAATTTATCATAAAATTAACTAAAATGATATTTTTTAGGAGATAAATATGCCGGGAGATATATCAAAACACACAAAATATATTGTTAATTTACCTTATCCTAAGCTAAGAGTGGAAAGAACAAATATAGGATACGCAAATATTCTTCTTAAAGATTATGCAGGAGAAGTAAGCGAATTTACTGCAGTTTCCCTTTATGTGTATCAACATATGGTAAGCGAAGGAAGATTTGAAGATTATGCTAAGGTTATTGGGGGCATATCTATGGCTGAAATGAAGCACCTAGAGCTTATAGGAAAAACAATTAAACTTCTTGGTATAAAACCAATTTACATTAATTCTGCATGTCCCCCTGGACAATTATGGACACCTGCTTATGTTAATTTTATCACGTTCATTAAAGCTATGCTTTTAGAGGATATTAAATCAGAAAAAAAGGCTATTAAAAATTACAAGTACCATATATCAATAATTAGGGATAGATATATACAGGAACTTATTGAAAGAATAATTATGGATGAAGAGCTGCATCTGAAGTTACTTACAGAATTGTATAAAAAATATAACTTTTAAAATAGACTATATAAAAAATACTATAATATGGAATAAGGCTGTTGCAATAGTGATTTTTAAAAATCGCATGAACAGCCCCTTTTCTATAACATAAAAGCAATTTTTGAATTACTTTATTTATTTATATTTGTGGACAATGGATATTTACGTACTATAAATATTTCTACTCTTCTATTTTGATCTCTACCTTCTTTAGTAAGGTTAGTAGACTTTGGTTGATATTCAGAATAAGCTTGTATGGAAACTTTTGTTATATTAATTCCACCATTTCCTGCCATAAAATTCATTACGTTTATGGCTCTCATAGCACTTAAATCCCAATTAGAGCGAAATTTTGAATTATGTATAGGTACATTATCTGTGTGTCCTGCAATTCTAATATTATTATCTAAATTTCTAATCATTTCTGAAATAGATATGAGAAGTGGATGTATATGAGTCAGAACTTCTGCATCTCCAGAATTAAATAAAACTGCTTCTTGTATTGAAATACCTAGACCGTCTTTGCTAATTTCAACTTTAACTTTATCATCATATCCATCTTGTTTAATTTTTGCATCTAGAGTTTTCTTAATTTCATTCATGGTATCTTGTTCAGTTTTACCTGCACTTTTATCGGTTTTATCAGCAGATTCTCCTGTTTCAATAAATTGATTGGTACTGCTGCCACCATCGTTTTGTATGCTTTTTTCCCCTGAAAAAATGACATCAAATTGTTGACTTATTTTAGCAAGTTTTTCTTGATCAATTTTACTTATGGCAAACATAACTATGAAGAGAGCTAATAGGAGAGTAAGCATGTCTGCATATGGAATGAGCCACGTTTCATCTACATGTTCCTCATGGTGTTGCCTCTTTTTACCCATAATCAATCTCCTTTACTTTCACTGTCTTTTTCCATACTTTTTCTTAGCTTAGGAGGTAACATACTCACTAATTTTTGTTCAATGCTTTTTGGGTTACTTCCAGATTGTATGGCTAGGACACCACTCATTATTATGTGCATAGTGCGTATTTCTTCTTGTGATTTTCTTTTCAGTCTGGAAGCAAAGGGATGACAAATTACATATCCCAAGAAAATTCCATATAAAGTTGCAACAAAGGCTGCTGCTATCATGTGTCCTAATTTTTCAGTATCATTAAGATTACCAAGAGCTCCAATTAGTCCAATAACAGCTCCTAGAACTCCAAGGGTCGGAGCTGAACCGCCCGCAGTTGTCATTATTGAAGCACCTGCACGGTGTCTTTCTTCTCTATTTTCAATTTCAAGTTCTAAGACTTCAATTATATATTGAGGTTCTACTCCATCTACAACCATTTCAAGACCTTTTTTCATAAATTCATTATCCAAAGATTGTAAAGTGTTTTCCATGGATAATAATCCATTTTTTCTAGTTTGGTGAGACATGTCCACAAGTTGATTTATAATTGCAACGGGATTATCAGTTTTCCTATTTTTAAAAAGAACTTTTAATATTTTAGGAATATTAAGAAACTCTTCTTTGGGAAAAGAGTTCATTACTGCTGCTGTAGTACCAACCAAAATTATAATTGCTGCAGCAGGGTTTAATAGTACTGCTACATTTGCACCTTTTACGATCATTCCTACAACAACAGCAAGGATGCCTGTTATAATACCTATAACTAGAAAAATATCCATTATTGTGCCTCCCATGAAATATCAAATATTTATCAATTGGTGAGCCTTCGACAATTTTATAGCGATAGCATATCACACTTTTTATACTATGAACAAGTGCTTTTAGAATATTGAAATAATTATTTCAAAGGAATATATGGTAGTAATTTTTTAAAATGTATAAAAATAGCCAAAATCAAAAAATAACATGTCAAAAATATTTTTAAGATATTTTTGACATGCTATATAATTTTATACTAAATTAGCGTTGGCCTTTGTCCTTTTTTTGTCCATTATTGTCATTAGCGTTATTTCCTTTATCTTTGATATCCAATTTATTACCATTAGTTACTTCTGCTTTAGGTTCATTTTTTACAGTTGGTGTTGATGAAATTTGATTTTTTGCATTTCCATTATTTACAGGGGTTGATTTAGTTGAAGCTGACTTTGCTGGAGTTGAAGCTGAATTAGTGGGATTTAAGTTAGCTTCTGTAGTGCTTGTTGTAGTAGAGGTAGTTGGTGCTGGTGCTGGTGAAGTTTGTTTTTTACTTTCCGATGTAGTTTCATTATTTTTTGAATCCTTGTTTGCCTGACCATTATTTTCTTTTGTTGCTTTACGTACATTTATTTTAGAAGTTTCTTTTTTAGCTTCAACAGCCTTTGCAAGATTTTGTTTTTCTGTATCTAATGCTAGTTTTTTCTGCTGGAGCAAATCTTCCGCAGCTTTAATTGCAGCTTCATCTCCTGATTGTTTTGCTGTGTCAAGAGCTGCTTTGGCCTCATTATATTGTTCCCTAGCAGCATTGTAAACTTGACGTTGCATTTTTACAGCTATTAAGGCATTTTGTTTTGCTGTTTGCATTTCTATAATTTTTGCTACTGTAGCTTTTGCTTTATCTGGAAGTTTATCTTGAAGTTTGGTTAATACATCTAAAGAGTTTTTCTGCTTATCAATAATTTTGCTTTCTATGTTTTCAACGTCTTTAAGTTTATCTTCATCACCTGAAGTTTGAGCTTTGTCTATCGCATCTTCAATTTTAGTTTGAGCTTCATTTATGGTATTTTCATAGTCAGTGAGGGCTGTATTTGCAAGATCTTGTTTATCTTCACTTGCCATTATTTCACTTTCACCTAATCTTTCCTCGGCTATCTCTGATAATGTATTAGCTTTTTCTTCCTCTGAAGAAGATAATGTAACCTTTAAATTGTCTATAGCTTTATCTGCTGTATACAAGATACTATCTGGTGTTATACCTGCTTTATCTGATAAAGTTGCTGTATCAGAAGCAAATACACTGCTGCCTAAACTCATTGTTACGACTATACTTGTTACTAAAATCATTATTTTTTTCATTTTATAATCCTCCCTAAATATATAAATTTAAATTACATTTTTTTATTAATCTCATTTAACTATTCACTAAAATATACGAACATTAAATATATTTTAGGGGGGTTAAATATAAAATTTATTTTTTCTTTATTTTTAATACACTTTTAATATATTTTTACCTTTTATAATTGTAAATATTGGTAATAAATAAAATATATTAAAAAAGGATGATGAAAGTGGTGGAGAAAGCTTTAGAATTAAAAAACATTTCTAAAAAGAGAGGTAAAAAGAAGGTATTAACTGATGTTAATTTTTCTATAAATAAAGGCGAAATATGTGGTTTTGTAGGAAGAAATGGGGCAGGGAAGACCACATTGATTAAGATTATAACAAGTATGCTATTTCCTGATGAAGGAGAAGTTACAATATGTGGTAAAAATCTTAAAACTGAAAGAGAAGAAGCTCTAAAAAATGTTGGAGCAGTAGTAGAAACACCAGAGATGTATGGATATATGACTGGAAGACAAAACCTAAATTATATATCAAGCGTACTTAAAGATATAACAAAAGATCAAATAGAAGGTGCTGTAAAATCATCTAATTTAGGTGGAAAAATTGATGAAAAGGTAAAAAAATATTCTCTAGGTATGAAACAAAGGCTGGGGCTTGCAGAAGCACTAATGGGAAATATATCATTATTAATACTAGATGAGCCTACAAATGGACTGGACCCAATGGGGGTCTTTGAACTTAAGAATACTATAAAAACACTGGCTAAAGAAAAGGGAGTGAGTGTTTTTATATCTTCGCACATATTAAGTGAAATAGAAAATATATGTACAAAGATTGTATTTATAGATGATGGAAAAATTATTAGTGTTCAAGAAATAGGTGATAAAGAAAGGTCTAGCAGTCAAAAAAATATGTTTATAAAAACTAATTTACCCCAAAAATCATCAGAAATTATTCAAAATATACTTGATTTAAAATTATTAAAGGTAGAAAAGGATGGTATTTCAATTTTAATAAATACTGAGTTACATGATATTTTTGATATATTAAAGAGATTACATGAGGCTGGAGTAAATGTAGAAGGTTTCTTTGAAGTGAAGCAAAATTTAGAAGATAAATTTATAAAGATGATGGGGGAAGATAGTGATGAGTAAATATATATGGCAGGAATTTAAAAGATTTATAATTAAAAAGAGGCTTTTGCTTATTGTTATTCTTATTATTACAGCAGCATTTGGTTTAATAAATGTATCAAAGACAAAAACTTTGGAAGGACAGCTTCAAGGAGATAAGGCCCTTCTTAGTAATCAAAAAAGTGGTAGAGATAAAGCTGACAGTGAAATAAAAAAAGCAGATTTTTCTAGAGATATATTGGAAACTGAAAAAGAAATAAAGGACAAAGAAGAAGAGTTAGATCAAATAAATAGCTATGATAAATTAAAGTTAAACGAGCAAATTCAAAAATTAGAAAAAGAAAATAATCCTAAAAATGAATACAGGTTGCTTCAATTAAAATATGAAAAAAAATACAATATAGAAAAAAGCGAGCTAACACCAAAGGGAATGTACGCAGCTATTGAAACTTTAATGGATTTTATACCACTTTTTCTGCTTATTACTATTGTACTATTATCTGACATGGTATCTGGAGAATATTCACCTAATACAATTAAGGCTTTAATTACCAAGCCTATTTCAAGAAAAAAGATTATAATATCCAAATTTATTGTTTCAATAGCTTTAAGTACAGGAACTATAATAATAAGTGCAATAATATTTATGGTAGAAGCTGGAATTCATTTAGGCTTTTCAGATTGTAGATTACCTTTTGATGTAGGTGCAAAATATGTTTTAGATAAATCACTGCCATTGACTTCAATAACCTCACAAATGCAATATGTAAGTAGAAGCAGGTCAATAATTCCCCTCTGGACTGCAGTTATTAGTTTGATATTAATTGCAATAGTTATTTCAGCAGCCATTGTATCAGTAATACTTTTTATATCAACCATTTGTAGAAATCCACTTATTTCATCAATTGCAAGCTTTACATTAATTGGAGGTGCTACAATCTGGTACCTGTTAGGATTCGCAAGTAGATATCTTGTATCGGCCAAGTATGGAACATTTGTAAAATTTTTGCCTATTCCATATATGCTTGATAATATGGGTACCTTAAGCGGAGATATCTCCATACAACTCACAAGTAGTATAAATGTATTCTTTGCTTTCATGGTATGTCTGGGATGGATTTTAATTACTACATTTTTAAGCATCTATTCTTTTGAAAAAAAGGACTTTGACTAGTTGATTTTCTAATATACCTTAAATAAAAAGTGATATAATTTTGAATTGGGTGATGGTTATGAAAGAAAATATATTGATAATAGATGATGACAAAGATATAAGGGAAATGCTTGTAAATTATTTTTCTAAAGAAGGTTATCTAGTAGATTACGCTTCTGATGGACAAGAAGGATTACAGCTTGTAAAATCAAAATCGATTTCTTTAATACTTCTAGATGTTATGATGTCTAAAATGGACGGTTATACAATGCTCATCAAGCTCAGAGAATTTTCAAGCATACCTGTTATACTACTCACTGCAAAAGACCAGCAGATAGACAAAATAAAGGGATTTATAGATGGTTGTGATGATTATATAGTAAAGCCCTTCGATTTTACGGAACTTTCATTAAGAGTCATGGCTATACTCAGGAGAAGTAATGTTAATCATGCAGTGAAAAATCATATACTCAATGTTAAGGATATTGAAATCAATACTTTAGAACATACAGTAAAAAAAGACAACTTAGAAATAGTATTAACTCCCAAAGAATATGAAATTTTATACACACTGGCATCAAATAAAGGCAGGGTGTACTCAACCAAAATGCTTTATGAAATGCTTTGGAAAGATACCTTTATGGAAAATGACAATACTGTAACCATGCATGTTAAAAATCTGAGGAACAAGCTAGGTGACAGCATTAAGAAGGGCAAATATATAAAAACTATCTGGGGAGTTGGTTATAAAATTGAGAACGATATTTGAACTTATTATTGTTATAATACTATTTTCCGTAATTTTAAAATTAAAAAGAATATTTAAGCTTAGGAGTGAATTAGTTTTTTGTGCAATTCTTTCTGGACTTATATCATTTATGCTTGTAGTTTTTTTAAAGGAATATATTTTAGGCTCATTTTTGAACAATTACAAAGACGCTTCTGCCTATATAAATAAACGTATAGTTTCTAGGATTGAAGATAATTTAAAGAACATGGATATTAATAATTCCAGCAAACTACAAAAATATATGGATAGAGAATATAATATGTTATGTTATATTTTTGTGGTAAAAAAAGATGGCACAGTAATAGCTGCAAATAATAGAGAAATTAAAAATATAGATATTCATGAAATTGTAGACGGTAAAAATACATTTAAATTTTTAGATAGTGGTAGCGATAGCTTATTTAAAACAACCAGGTGTGATTACTTAAAAGATGGATACTATTTATATTATATATATATAGGTTATGGAAGATTAGACAATGAAAACAGTATAGGTATACTATGGATTGTAACTTTTGCAATTATTTTTTTCTTGCTCATATGGAAGCGTATTTCCTATATATCTAAAATAAAATCAACAGTTAAAAATATGGCAGAAGGCAGATTATCCAATCGTGTTCCATTAAAATACAAAAATGAATTAGGTGAACTTGCCGAAGATATAAACTACATGGCTTCAAAAATTGAGAAAGAAGAAAAAAGCAGAAACGAATTCATGACAAATATATCTCATGACTTGAGAACTCCTTTAACTACTATCCTTGGATATATAAATATGATTAAAAATAACAAATATGAGTCAAAAGGTGAACTTGATAATTACGTTGACATAATGGATAAGAAAGGTATTTATTTAAAAAACATGCTTGATGATTTTTTTGAATACTCAAAGCTCTCTTCAAATGATATAATACTTGAAAAGCAGAAACTTGAGTTAAATGAACTTGCAAGACAGATAGTTGAAGAAGAGGAAGATGAATTCACACAAAAGGGATTAAAGCTTTCAATTAATCTGCCCCAGGAATCTATTTATATTGAAGCAGATCCTAATTTATTTTTAAGAGCGGTGAATAATCTTCTAAGTAATGCACTTAAATATTCAATGGAAAATACAGTTGTGGAGTTTAATATTAGTAAAGAAATTTTTAATAATACGCCTTATGCAGTACTTTCAGTGTCAAACATTCCTAATGATCCAATTTCAAAGAATGACCTGGAAAACTTCTTTGAAAGATTATATAAAAAAGACTCATCCAGGCAAAAAGAAGGCAGCGGTTTAGGCCTATCTATTATCAAAAATATAGTGAAACTTCATGGTGGATTTGTAAAAGCTTATGAAGAAAAGGATAGATTGTTTTTTAAAATATATATCCGATATATTTGATGATTCATCATTGTATACTTATAAATATTTTTCCTATGGAAGTATGGGGTTGCAGCATTAAGAAATTTACATACAATATATTGTTTTAAAGATTAATGATAAACACAGTATATTATAGTATTTATTCCTAGTGCAACAGCTCCTTTTTGATTTTTGAGATCCTGAGTCGAAAAAACAAAGTCATTATATTAGATGGTCTAGTTACTTATATAAATTCCATAACTTTCAAATCTATATAATTCATGCTATAATAAGCAATATATGCTTAAAAATTATGTTTATAAAAGAAGGGAAGTGTGAAAACCTGATAATATTTGACGAATAGAAGAAGCATTATAATTTTTAGATTAATACATTATACTATTTGTTATATTTTTAGAAGTCAGGAAATAAATAATAATGAAACATTGGAAAGTAAATCTTTATACTGTTTGGTTTTCCCAGATATTGTCCATAATGAGTTTTAATTTTGGTATGCCTTTTTTGCCATTTTATATACAGCAGCTTGGTATTACAGCTCCAAATGATATTAAATTTTATTCTGGTATTTTAAATGCAGCACCAGCTGTCACCATGGCAATTATGTGTCCTATTTGGGGGATTATTTCAGATAAATATGGTAGAAAGCTTATGCTCATAAGGGCTATGCTTTTTGCATCATTTATAATTGGGGCAACAGGTATGGTTGCCAATGTAAATCAACTTATAATATTAAGACTTTTACAAGGTGTGTTTACGGGAACTGTTACTGCAGCTCAAATTTTAGTAGCAGCTAATACACCTAAAAATAGAATTTCTTATGCATTAGGTTTTTTATCTTCATCAACATTTATTGGACAATCCATTGGACCAGTAATTGGAGGTATAGTGGCGGAGTTTGTTGGATATCGTGTAAGTTTTATAATAGGTGGTATCCTTATGTTTTTTGATTTTCTATTAGTTTTATTTGTTGTAAAAGAAGAAAAGCATGTAGTAAAGGAAAACATTAATTCCACTGAAAAAAAAGAAAAGACATCTATACTTTCCATTTTTACTGTTACAGCTGTCTCAATGCTATTAGTTATTTTATTTATAAGAATAGGACGTACTGTGTTTAACCCATATATTCCAATATATGTACAAGAAGTTACAGCTACAACAAAAGGAGCATCAGGTATTACAGGTATAATAAATGGCATTTTGGCTTTAATGACAGCTATGTCTGGATTGATTTTAAGTAAACTAGGTGACAAGTATGACAAAATGAAATTATTAATGATATATCTAACATTAGGTATGGTATTTGCAATACCACTTGTTTATATAAATAAATTATGGTTATTTACATTTATTTTAGGTATTGTCTTCTTTATTACAGGTGGAGTGGAACCTATGATAATGTCCATTACTACAGAAGATACTCCTGTAGACAAAAGAGGTTTATTGTTTGGTATCCAGGGAACTGTAGGTAATGCTGGATTTGCAGTAGCACCTTTATTGGGAGGAGTAATTTCAATAAAATATTCAACTAATGCAATCCTCATATTTATACCTATATTTCTACTTATTTCATCCTTAGTTGTTTTAGGTATAATAATTCACAATGCAAGACATAATTTACATTCGAGATTGAATTTAAAAGATGTGTTTAAGTCGTAATATACTATACAAAAATCTAATATTAGCGAAGAATTAACTAAGCATAAAAGGGGGAACTGTTCTTGGCTGGTAAGATAAAAAAAATTATTGACAATGTGATTAAACAGCGGTCTAAAGGAAATCCTGCTATTGCAGAAATGACTAAAACCAAATTTATCTTAAAGGGAATCAATCCAAATAAATTTGATGATAACTCCTATGATGATCCAATTATCATAGAAAAACTTATTAAAATTGTTGAACAGATGGATGTAAAAAACTCAGTATATAAGGGGATAAATATAAAATCAGTTTTTTCAATTAAATCTTTAGAAAAAGAAGTGGTAGAAGATATTAAAAATAAACTAGCTCCTTGTAATGCAAAACTTATAATATTTTTTGCTTCTTCTAAATTTGACCAATATAAGTTGAGTAATTTAATGAAGGAAGCCTTTAAAGATTGTCTAGTAGCAGGATGTTCTACTTCAGGTGAAATAGTTAGTGGAAAGTTATTAAAGAATTCAGTAGTGGCAATGGCTTTTAATTCAAATATTGTTTCCGATGCCAAAGTTGAAGTAATTGAGAATATGAAACAAGGCTTAGATGTGGAGAGGGCTTTTACATCTTTAGAAGAGTATTTTAATGAAAGTGCATATACAATGAATACAAAAAAGTTTGTTGGTATAGTTTTAATAGATGGTGTGAGTAAGAAAGAAGAAAATATTATGGATTTGATAGGCAATAGAACCAATGTATTTTTTATTGGTGGATCTGCTGGAGATGATTATAATTTTAAAGAAACCTATGTACTAGCAAATGGAAAGGCATATACAGATTCAGCAGTGATTATAATGCTTAAAATAAGTGATAATGCTGAGTTTGGCATTATTAAAACGGAAAGTTTTAAGTGTTTAGATACGGTATTAACTGCAAATAAAGTGGATGAAAGCAACAGGGAAGTTATTGAATTTAACAATAAACCGGCTATTGTCGCTTATTCAAATGCTGTGGGGGCACATTCAATTGAAGATGTACAAAATTATTTTACGATAAATCCTGTTGGATTAGTAATAGGGAAAAATTATGTGTTTGTTAGAAGTCCTCAGCAAGTAAAAGGTACAAGTATGCTGTTTTATTGTAAAATACTAGAAGGCACAGACGTTAGACTACTTCAGTCTACAAATATTATTGAAGATACAAAGAAAGCTATTGAAAATAAAATTAGTGAATTTGGGAAAATTGATGGAATTATAAATTTTAACTGTGTCCAGAGAACCCGTGAATTGGAGGAAAAAGGTCTTAAAAAGCAGTATGGAGATATATTTAAAGATATTCCTACAATTGGATTTTCTTGTTATGGTGAAGAATTTATAGGGCATATGAATCAAACAGCTACTATGCTGGTTTTTAAGTCAAAAACAAATATATAAAAGAATTATTATTTATATAATTAGAAGAATATACAGATTAAATTTTATGAAATGGGGCAGCAAATCATGGATATGGATAATATGCAAATTCTTTTAAATAATTCTAATGTACTTATTATTGATGATTCTTATTACAATGTTAAAATACTTACAGCAATGTTTGAACAGAAGGAATACTGTGTTAAGAATGCTTCTAGTTATGAATTGGGACTTAAATCTGTAACAGAAAATATACCGGACATAATTTTACTTAAAGTTAATATAGGAAATATATATGGATATGAAATTTGTGAAAGGTTAAAGGCTAGTTATAAACTTCAGAAAATTCCTGTTATTTTTATCATTGATGAAAATGAACCTATTGATAAAGATAGGGTATTTACAGCTGGAGCTGCTGATTATATAACTATGCCATTTAATTATAAAGAGGTTACTACACGGGTTGATAATCAGCTAAAGATTAGGGCAATACGGCTTAAAATGAAAGAAAACAATGATAATTTGAAAAAACAAGTGTATGAAGGAAAAAGTCAGTTAGAGGAGATAACTGAAGAACTTAAAGAATTTAATATTATGCTGGAAGAAGAAATTACTGAACGTACAAAAACTGAAGAGGCATTAAGAGAAAGTGAGAGAAAATTTAGATATTCCATAGAAGAAGCTCCAGTTCCCGTAATGATGTATACCCAAGATGGGGAAGTATTAAAGATCAATAGAACATGGAGTGATATTACAGGATATACTATTGCAGATATTCCTACAATATCTAAATTGGCAGAAATATCAGATGTATTTAAAAAAGATATACACAAGTTATCAAATTTTAGTGAAAAGCAAAGCAGTGGTGAGTATTCTGTAAAGACAAAGCATGGTAATATACGGATATGGGATTTTTACTTAGCTTGTATTGGGAAATTGACTGATAGACGAAATATGTTAATAGCAGTGGCTGTAGATGTAACCGAAAAAAGATGTATGGAACAATTGCAAAAAAACATAGAAAAGGAGAAAATTAGGCTAAGTGAGATTAAAAAGTATGACAGAATGAAAACAGACTTTTTTGCTAACATTTCTCATGAACTTAGGACCCCCATTAATGTTATATTTTCAGCTATACAGGTGTACAAACTTAAGTTAAAGGAATGTACTTGTGAGAATCCATGTTCAGATAGATATAAATATATAAAAGTAATGGAACAAAATTGCTATCGCCTTTTAAGGCTAGTAAATAATTTAATTGACATAACGAAAATAGATTCGGGATACTTTAGTATAAATGAAGTCAATTATAATATAGTAAGCCTTATAGAAGATACGACTCTTTCTATAGCTGACTATATAAAAAGCAAAGGATTATCTGTAGTATTTGATACGGATGTAGAAGAAAAAGTTATAGCCTGTGATCCGGGAGAAATAGAGAGAATTATGTTGAATTTGCTATCAAATGCTATAAAATTTACTCCCCGCGGTGGAAAGATTATGGTTAGTATAGAAGATGGCAAGAAAAGTATTGCTATAAAGGTAAAAGATACAGGCAAGGGCATTCCTAAAGAAAAGTTAAATTCCATATTTGAACGATTTGTACAAGTTGATAAATCGCTTGCAAGAGAGAATGAAGGAAGTGGAATAGGGCTTTCACTAGTAAAAGCTTTAGTAGAATTACATGGTGGAACTATATCAGTAAAAAGTAGGGAAGGTTATGGCAGCGAATTTATCATTCATATTCCATGCAAATTAGTTGATGGTAAAGCTTCTAGTAAGAACGAATACGGTATAGAAAAAGATTACACTGAGAAAATCAATTTAGAGTTTTCTGACATATATAATTAATTTGAAAGATTATTTTTCGGAAAACTTATAAAAAACATATTGACAAAGATGAAATAATTGCTAAAATAAAATTAGCACTCAGTTACTATGAGTGCTAATAAAAATAATTTAAAGAGGCGTTTTTATGTTCCGATTAATACTTATTTATTCGAAACAAAAGGAAGTAGTAGGGACGGCTTGATTACTGTTAAATAACCGCGCTAACTTACGTTTATAAGCGAGGCTTTCTTAAATTGATTCTATTAAATATAACAAAACGTTTTTATTGAGATGAAAGGAAATGATAAAATGGCTACAAAACAATTTAAGGCTGAATCCAAGAGATTACTTAATTTAATGATTAATTCTATTTACACAAATAAGGAAATATTTTTGAGGGAACTCATATCAAATGCCAGTGATGCAATTGATAAAAGTTATTATCGTTCACTAGTTGATGAAAATGTTAGCTTTAATAAAGAAGATTTTTATATTAGAATTGCGGCAGATAAGGAAAACAGAACCCTTACTATTACCGATACCGGTATAGGTATGACAAAAGATGAACTTGAAAATAATCTGGGTACTATTGCCAAAAGTGGTTCCTTTACATTTAAAAATGAAAATGAAGCAAAAGAAGGAGTAGATATCATAGGTCAGTTTGGAGTTGGATTTTACTCTGCTTTTATGGTGTCAGATTTAGTTACTGTAAAAAGCCGTGCCTTGAATTCAGATGAAGCATACAAATGGGAATCAAAGGGCGTAGAAGGGTATACAATTGAGCCTTGTGAAAAAAATGAAGTGGGAACTGAAATTACATTAAAAATTAAAGAAAGTACTGATGACGAAAAGTACGATGAATTTTTAGATGAATATAAAATAAGATCATTAATTAAAAAATACTCTGATTTTATAAAGTATCCAATTAAAATGATGGTAAAGAAAAGCAAACTAAAAGAAGGTAGCAAGGATGAACATGAAGACTATTTTGAAGATGAAACTTTAAATAGTATGGTTCCAATTTGGAGAAAAAATAAGAATGAATTGAAGCCTGAAGATTATAATCAATTTTATATGGATAAACATTTCGGATATGAAAAACCTCTTAAGGTAATTCATTCAAGTGTTGAAGGTGTTGTAAGTTATAATACCTTACTTTTTATTCCAGCTAGAGCACCTTTTGATTTTTATACTAAGGAATTTGAAAAGGGATTGGAACTTTATTCAAATGGTGTTCTTATAATGGAGAAATGTGGAGATCTTTTACCAGATTACTTTAGCTTTGTACAGGGACTAGTTGATTCAGCAGATCTTTCACTTAATATTTCAAGAGAACTTTTGCAGCATGATAGGCAGCTTAAATTTATTGCAAAAAAGATAAAGGAAAAAATTAAAAGTGAACTTTTATTAATGCAGAAAAATGATAGAGAAAAGTATGATGAGTTTTATAAAAACTTTGGGAAACAGCTTAAATATGGTGTTTATGCTGATTTCGGAAGCAATAAAGATGTACTTCAAGACTTACTCATGTTCTATTCTTCTACAGAGAAAAAGCTTGTAAGCCTTGATGAATATGTTTCCCGTATGAAGGAAGATCAGAAGTTTATATATTATGCAACTGGTGAAAACATAGATAAAATTGAAAAATTACCACAAACTGAAATTGTTAAGGATAAAGGATATGAAATATTGTACTTTACAGACGAGGTTGACGAATTTGCAATTAAGATGCTTATGAAATACAAGGAAAAGGAATTTAAATCTGTTTCAAGCAAAGATTTAGGATTTGAATCTAATGACAAGGAAAGTGAAAAGGAAACAAAGGAAAACAAAGAACTGTTTGATTTTATGAAAGAAACATTAAATGGAAAAGTCAAAGAAGTTAGGGCATCAAACAGATTAAAGACTCATCCTGTTTGCCTTGCAAATGGTGGTGAATTGTCCATTGATATGGAAAAAGTGCTTAATACAATGCCAAACAATCAAAATGTAAAAGCAGATAAAATTTTAGAGATAAATACAAACCACCAAATGTTTAAATCAATAAAAGATGCATTTGAAAATGATAAAGATAAACTTAAAATGCTTTCAAATGTATTATATAATCAGGCACTTATGATTGAAGGACTGCCTGTAGATGATCCTGTGGAATTTGCAAATGATGTTTGCTGTTTGATTAAGTAAAGAGGAATATGCTGACAAATCTCACCACGTTAAAAACTTTTAATAAGTCTAAAGCTGGGCATTTTGAAAATCTAAAGAAGTTTAGCTAAACTCGTACCTAAGACATATCTAAGCTTCTAAGACTTTCTAAAATACCCAGCTGACACTTATATAAAAGTTTTTAAATGTGCTTTCAATTTTGGCAGCATATTTCTTAGCATAATTATGGATGAATTTCTTACGTTAACACTATAGAAAATCTAAAATTTTACATGTGTGAAAGTTGAATTAGTTGTATTTTAACCGCAGGAACTAGGGACTTTCTGCTTGTTAACCTTTTTGTTGCTATATAAAGATAAAAGTATAACTATAATTAAAAGTGAAATACTCCATAAAGCTGCTTTAAATAACAATAGTGTAAATGATATAATGAGTATTGAAATTGCAATTTTGAGTTTAATGTTGTGAAGTAATTTAAATCCAGCAGCTAAACCAACTATTGCATTGGATAGAAAAAATACGTTAGCACAGGTTACAATCCTGTCCAAACTTAAAAAATTTGCAGCTGCTAGAGATAAAACTACAAGATGTATACATACAAGTGTTACTATGGCATTGATGGGACTTCCGTTTTTGGTTACATATGAGAGATAAACGGGTAGCTTATTGTTTGCAGCACGCTTTGCACTCATTCTTGAAACTCCTCCAACTATCATAAGATAAGTACACATACATAGTCCTGATGCAGCAAGAGTAATTATAGGCAGAGAAAATGAACCAAATAGTGGGGTCATGATTGCTAGTATATCGTGATTGCTTGAAGATACATTTTGTACAGAAACTGCAACAGTAAAATATAAGCTTATAATAACTATAAGACTGATTGTCATCGCTTTTATAAGTGTCATTTTTGGATTTTTTATGTCTTCTATATAGTTTCCTATGATTTCCCATCCTATTATTGCCCAAAATAAAAGCAAAAGGGTATATCTAAACTTAGAAAAAGAAAATGATGTTTCAGGTGCATGTACATTTGAAGCAAAAATCAAGGTATATATGCTTCCACAAAATAATAGTGCAGCTGTGAGTCCTGTTAAAATTAAAGTAAATTTTGCCAGAGTTTTTACACCGCATATAAGAATTAGAGCACATATAATTTCCATTCCAAATGCAATCATTTCAACTTTAATATTTGAAAATATGCTAAAGCTTTTTAAAAAGTTTGCAGCTGTAATTAAAACTGCTGTGGGTCCAAAACAAACTGCAGCTGTAAGAAAGTTTGAAGTCAATTCTCGAAAAAAATTTCCAAATGCATTTCCAACAGCAATTGCAGTGCCTTCATTTCCAGGACTTTTCAAGCTTAGAAATACAAAAACATAGGCAAATATAATGCCAAGCAGCATTATTATAATCCAGGCTGGTATTGCCCATTTTCCAATCAGCTTGTAGGCAAGAGGTGGTAACAGAACTATTCCTGATCCCAGTACCGGGCCTATTATAAGACCACAAAGTGTTATTGTTCCAATATTTTTACTCTTATTCATAAGTTTTCTCCTAATGACATAATATTATTTTTAATAATAGATTCAAAGACGCGTCATAATTAAAACAAGTATACTTTTGAAAAAGCTTACCTTAAAAAATTCATTGAATTTCCAATAAATTTATAGTAGCATAAGATTAACTATTAATAAAATTGAATTATTTGAAAGTACAGTTCAATTTTATTGAAGTAAGTGGAGGTATGATATGGAATTTAGAAATCTAAGGACATTTTCTGAAATTGCTCATTTGAAAAGTTATACTAAGGCGGCAAAGGAACTAGGATATGCCCAGTCTACTATTACGACACAAATTCAACTTTTAGAGGAAGAGCTTGGTGTAAAACTTTTTGAAAAAATTGGAAGAAAAATGCATCTTACTTCAAAGGGTGAAGTGCTTCTTAAATATGCAGAAAATATAATAAGCCTTACAGAGGAAGCTAAAGAGGCAGTAAGTGATATAGATCTTCCCTGTGGAATTCTAAAAATAGGGATTGTAGAATCCCTATGTACTATGAGACTCCCAGAATTGCTTAAAAATTATCATATGAAATATCCTGAAGTGGAAGTTATAATTAAAATAGGTGTTTGTTCAGATTTACGAAGTATGCTTAAAAACAATATAGTTGATTTAGCATTTATATTGGATAAACCAATTGTTGACCCAGATTTGATATCTTGTGTGTCCTATAATGAACCAATGATATTTTTAACGTCTCCAGTAAATAGGCTTGCTAGCAAAAGACAAGTTACAATAGAAGATATTAAAGATGAGCCTTTAATTGTAACGGAAAAAGGGTGCAGCTATAGAAATATTTTTGAGAAAATGTTTCAACAATCAGGTTTAAGACCCAATATAGCCTTGGAAGTTGGAAGTATTGAGGCAATTAAGAGCTTTACCATGAGTAATCTTGGAATAACCCTGCTTCCTGTTATGACAGTAAAAAAGGAGCTTGAAAATGGTGAGCTTGTTGGATTTGATTTGGATGGTTGTAAATTTAATATGACAACACAAATACTATATCACAAGAACAAATGGGTAACAGCTGCAATGCGAGCAATTATATCAGAAGCTAGAGGTTAAACAACAAAAGATAGTAGATTTTGTTGCTTAACCTCTAGCTATTCAATTTTCAGATCGACCTTTACTATTATTGGGTATTCAGGAATATTTATGCCATAATCCAATCCTTTTTTCTGGAAAATAGGTATCCAGTCTTTTAATATATTTCTTGTCAATTCTGAGATTTCAAAAGTTTGAATAGAAAAAGTTTCTTCATTTTTTAAACTGAAATAATTTGTATCTAATAAAAAACTATTGATTTCCATGTAAAATAATGCTACAATTTAACCTATATTAATATTTAACACACATTAAATATTAATATAGGTTAAATTGTAATGAGTGCTAAACATTAACAACTTTATGCTAGGAGGATAAAAATGAAGATAACTGAAATATCTGTAAAAAGGCCAGCAGCAATGTGGATGGTAGTAATTTTATTAGTTGCACTTGGTGTTTTTGGCTATTCAAAAATGGGAGCAAATTTACTACCATCTATGAATAATCCCGTTATAACGGTTAGTACAATTTACAGTGGTGCTGGTGCTGATGATATTAAAAAAGATGTTATAAAACCAATAGAAGATTCAGTATCAGGAATAAGTGGTGTTGATACAATTAATTCAACAGCAAAAGAAGGTTATGGTACTGTTACAATAACTTTTAAATCCACTACTAATTTAAACACTGCATATTCAGATGTCCAAAAGGCAGTTGAAAATGCTTCATCAAAGCTTCCTGAAGATGCTAATAAGCCTACTATACTTAAATTAGATACTAATGCTATACCAGTTTTAGCAATTTCTCTAAATGGAAATGTAAGCTACGATGAACTATATAATGAATCTGATATATTAAAACAAAAGCTAGAAAAAATATCCGGTGTGGGAAGCGTGACCTTAATGGGTGCTGATAAAAAGCAGTTAATGATAAAACTTGATAAAACTGCTATGGAATATTACGGCGTCAGCACTAATACTGTAATGGGCAGATTAAAGTCAGTTAACCTAAATGTACCTGCTGGTGAAATTAAGCAGGACAAGCAAGACCAAGCTGTTAGGGTAATTGGTCAATTTCATAGTATAGATGATGCTAAAAATATGCTAGTGCCCACAGCAAATGGAGGAAGTGTACGTCTTGGTGAAATTGCTGAAATAAAGCTAGAGGCGCCAGATGCAACTACACAGATAAGATTTAATGGTAAAAAAACTATGGCAATTGTAGTTGGGAAGCAAAGTGATGCCAATGTAGTAGAAGTAGCAAATGGTGTAAAAAAACAGTTAGAATCAATTAAAAAGGGTATTCCAAGTGATATTAAAATTGATATTAAAATTGATATTGCCTTTGATACCACTACTTTTATTACTTCTTCATTAAAGCAAGTACAGCACAACCTTATAGAAGGAATTATAACTACTGCAGTTGTACTTTACTTATTCTTTCGTAGTTTTCGTTCTTCTTTAGTTGTTTTAGTTGCTATACCTACATCACTTATAGCTACCTTCTTTATGATGTATAAATTTAATTTTACTCTCAATATGCTGTCTCTTATGGGATTATCTTTGGTTGTAGGTACATTGGTGGATGATTCTATAGTTGTAATAGAAAGTATACAAAGGCATTTAGGTTTAGGTAAAGATCCTATAAGAGCAGCTATTGATGGACGTGATGAAGTAGGAATGGCTGCTGTAGCTATAAGTCTTTGTGACATAGTCGTATTTGCACCTATTTCCCTTATGTCTGGTATGATAGGGCAGTTGTTTAGAGAATTTGGTCTCACAATAGTAGTAGCCACAATATTTTCCCTTTTAGTATCCTTTACAGTTACACCAATGCTTTCATCTCGCATACTTAAAAAAGAAAATAGAGAAAAAGAAATCAAGAAAGATGGCTTTTTTAGCAAGGTTCTAGAAAAATATAAAAGTACTCTAATATGGTCCTTAGAACATAGAAAAAAGGTATTATCTGCTGTTATTATCTGTATAGTATTCAGTATTGCTCTTATACCAATGGGAATATTAAAATCTGAGTTTATACCTACAGCTGATCAAGGTAGTTTTACTATTGACCTTGCCCTTACGCCAGGTTCTACCTTAAAGCAAACGGATGAAAAAATTACTCAGGTTGAAAAATATTTAAAGAATATGAAAGAAGTAAAAAGCTACTTTACGATGGTTGGCTCAAATGGACAAGGAAGTTCAGATAAGGCTACAGGTGAAATTATGGTTAACTTAGTTCCTAAAAATGAACGTAAAAAAAGCCAAACCAAGTTAGCAGCACAAGTTCGTGACTTTGGTAAAACCATGACTGGAGTAGATTTCACTGTAACAGAATCACAATCTGGTGGTGGAAGCAGTAAGCCTGTTTCTATCAGCATAAAAGGAGATGATCAGAGTACCTTAGAGGATTTATCAAAGCAAGTTGAAAAAATAGTAAAAGCAGTGCCTGGAGTTATTGATGTAAGTAATTCTTCTAATATAAAAAGCAGTGAACTAAGAGTAAATATAGATAGTTTAGCTGCTGCACAATATGGAGTTTCATCAGCTGATATAGGAAGTACTGTAAGAACTGCTTTGGCAGGTACTAAAGCAGGAGTATATAGAGTGAATAATACAGAAAATGATATAACAATTAAATTTATGAATGGTCAGGTAAAAAATGCTGAAGATATTAAATCTATAAAAATTACAAATGTATCTGGGCAACAAATACCATTAGGTGAAGTTGCTTCAATTGTAAAAGCAGATAGTGAACCATCAATATCTAGAGAAGATAAACAGGATGTTGTTACTATAGGTGCAAATCTTCAAGGTAGAGTTCTTGGAGAAGTAACAAAGGATATAAAAGCTAAATTAAAATCGCTATCTATACCTGAAGGTTACAGTATAAGCTATGGAGGAACTCAAAAGAATATGGCAGATTCCTTTAGTTCTCTTGGATTAGCCTTAGGTGCTTCATTGTGTCTTGTTTATATGATACTAGTCATACTTTATGAGTCTTTCTTAACACCAGCTATAAGAATGGTATCTCTTCCTTGTGCTATAATAGGTGCTTTTGGTTTGCTGGCGTTGACAGGACAGACTTTAAACCTGATGTCAATGATTGGTCTTATAATGCTTGAAGGTTTATCATCTAAAAATGGTACCTTATTAATAGATTACACAAATACATTAATGAAAAAAGGAATGAACTTAAAGGATGCACTTATTGAATCTGGTGTTACCAGGTTAAGGCCTATAATAATGACAAGTTCAACAATGATAGTTTCAATGCTTCCTGTAGCTTTATCCATGGGTGAAGGAAGTGAAATGAAACAAAGTATGGCTATAGTAATTATAGGCGGTATGATAGCATCAACTATACTTTCTCCAATAGTAATACCAGTAGTTTATACATTAATGAATGACTTAACTAAAGTTGTATTTAAGAAAAAGAAAAGTCATAAGGAGGCTGTGAAGTATGAAGTTTAATATTAATGGTTTAAATAAAAAGAAGTTAATAGTTGGTGTAGCATTAATACTTGTTGTTATTGGGTGTGTTTCTATTTTTGGAAAAAACAAAAAATCAGAAGGAAAGCAGGATGTTAAAAATGTAAAAGTAGAAAAAGTAGCTGTTGGTTCAATATCTACTGAGTTAGAATATGCAAGTAAATTAAATCCTACCCAAGAAATAACAGTTTTACCTAAAACCGGAGGAAAAGTGGCTAGTGTAAATGTAGATATAGGAGACAAAGTTACAGTGGGACAAGTATTGTTTACACTAGATGCAGCACAGCTTCAAGCACAACTTCAATCACAGCAAGCAGCCTTAGCAGCTTCAAATGCTAATTTGGCAAGAACAAGTGATTCTGGACTTCAACAGCAAATAACAAGTGCTGAACAATCAGTTGAAAAATCACAAATATCTTATAATGATGCTGCAAGCAACTACGAAAAAATGCAAAAATTATATGCTTCCGGTGCTATAGCTAAACAGGATTTGGATAATGCAAAAGTTAGATATGATAATTCTTCTGTAGATTTAAAGGCTGCTCAAGATAATTTAAATCTTATAGTTCAAAAATCAGGACCGCAATCCACACAAGCAGCAGCAGCTCAAGTAGCACAAGCCCAAGCAGGTGTAAATGCTGCTCAAATTCAATTAAATGATGCCTCAATTACTTCACCTATTAATGGAGTAGTATCGGTTAAAGATGTTAAGGTAGGTCAAATTGCAGGTGGTCAATCTGGATCGGTTACCATAATAGACAGCAGCAGCTTTACTGCAGAAATAAGCATACCAGACAAGGTAGTTAGAAAAATTCAAGTTGGACAATCTGTACAGGTAAGTGTAAGTGCATTGGACAATAAAAAAGTAACAGGAGTAATAGACAAAATTAGTCCTAATTCTAGTTCTAAAGATAATTCTTATACTGTAAAAGTAAAAATTAGTAATTCAACAGGAGGACTTAAAACAGGTATGTTTGCAAAAGTATCATTACCATCTGAAAAGAAAGATAATATACTAACAGTCCCTAATGAAGCACTTAAAATTGAAAACAATGTAAACTACCTTTATATAGCTGAAAATGGAAAGGTTAAAAAATTATCTGTGGATGTTGGTATTTCTGATGAAAAAGTTACAGAAGTAATTGGGAATATAAAACCAGGAGCAAATGTAATTGTAGAAGGACAAAATTTATTAAGTAATGGGGATAAGGTTAATATAGCTAAATAAGTACTTTAACTATAATAATATAGATTCCAACGGTGGAACGTCGACTAATCCCACTTAATATATTATCAAGCTTCAGTATTTAAAAAATATTGTATATTTTTAGTTGATAGTGGAGATTTGAGTTCTTAACAAAATAAGTTGATTCTGCAATTATAAGGGGGAAAACATATGTGCAATAATCCTGTGGATGCATTAGCTGAAGATTTAATCACCTTTTTTCCAATGATGTTAAAAAAAGTTATAAGGCTTGATACAGTATATATTAAAAATCTTCCAAATACAGAACCCATTAAAATTCTTCCATTAAATCAATTAATGGTGTTAGGAATTCTTCATGAGGAAGGAGATTTACCAATTTCAAAACTATGTAAAAAGTTAACTATTTCTAGTCCACAAATGACAATTATTATAGATAAATTAGTTGATTTAAATTTGGTTTATAGGGTTCATAATGAACAAGATAGGAGAACAATCAATATTAATATTACTGGAAAAGGTAAAGAATATAGTTTAGAAATATTAGAAATAGTCAAGGAAAACTTAAAGAATAAACTTATAAATTTATCATCAGAAGATTTATTAATATTACTAAATTCAATAGAAGTTACTAAAAGAATATTTAAGAAAATGGAATAAAAAAACAGATGAAAGCGAGTCAAATGTGAGCTTTCATCTGTTTTCTATGTATAGGAATTAATATTCACTTTTGTTTACATCTATATTTAATTTACCTAATTTTTCATAAATAGAGGCTAAAGATTCCAATTCATAAGGTTCTAGATAGGAAAGATAGCTTTTTAATACTCTGAGACATTTTCCTTCAAATCTATTTAGTAGCTTTTTTCCTTCATCTGTTATAGAAACTAGTACAGCTCTTCTATCCTTTTCACCATGTCTTCGACAGACTAATCCATTATTAGTCAATCTATCGATCATTGTTGTTATGGCACTTGGCTTAACTCCCATTATTTCAGCTAAATCTGTAACTTTGAATGATTCTTTTTTTGATAATAAATTCAACATATTAAACTGTGTTTCAGTTATTCCAAATTCGGTTAAATCTCTAAGGTTATCAGCAATTTTTATACTGGTATTCCATAATGCAACTTGTGCACGAGAAACATAATCTTCTTTACTTTTCATAAGTGTTTTCCCCCTTGAACATCTATCTTGAATGATATAATGAAACAAATGAAAAGTCAAGAAATTACAATGATAGTATAACTTGCAGTTAAAAAATATTATTACTAAAAGTTCTTTTTTTATCAATAACAATGAGCAATATTTTTTATATTTAAAAATAAATTATACTTATAACCAACTTTATATAAGTTTTAATTTATGAAAAATAAAATGAAAAATGCAACTTACCAAGTGTAAAATGCAACTTAGGTGGAAAATAATTGTTATAAGCAAATTCTTATGATATCCTTTGATTTAAAGGAGGCAATCTATGAAAATAAAAATAATTGAGAACCCTTCAATACAAGAAGTTGAAATTCATATTTTGTGTAAAGAAAATAATGAATATATAAAAAAGTTAACTGAATGTCTTACTGAAAAACAAATTACTATAACTGGGAGAATAGAAAATGAATATGTAAAAATTTCCTCAAGAGATATTTATTATTTTGAATGTGTAGATAATAGAACTTATATTTATTGTGAAAAAAATGTGTATCAAAGCAATATGAAATTATATGAATTGGAGGAAAAGCTTAGAGGAACAAGATTTTCTCGTATAAATAAATCTTGCATTATGAATATTAAAAAATTAGAAAAAGTGAAGGGTCAAATTAATGGGAGATTATTGGCTACTTTATATAATGGAGAAAAACTTATTATAAATAGAAGTTATGTGGCTGATGTAAAGAGAAAATTAAAAATATAAGTATATTTAAAGTGGAGGAAGAAATTATGAAGAAAATCAATCAGTATTTTTATGCAGGATGTATTGCATATACAGTGGCATCTACCATATTAATAGTTATGTGTCTTATAAATAATAAAGAGGACTTTCAAGTAAAATCCTACGCTAGCATGCTTATAATGATTATATTGATACAAATAATTCTTTACTTTATGGAAAATTTGCAAGTTAAATCACAGTTTGTACATATGAGTCTTGAATTATTTATGATTATAATTATAACTTTTACTTTGGGAATCCCTACAAAATTAATTAGAATTGAGTCCATATATGATGTCATTGAAATTATTACGATACTTATATTAACTTATGGAATAACTATATTAAGCTTATATTTGAACAGCAGAAATGATGCAAATTACATAAATAGAATACTTAAAGAACGTCGTTAAATAATTTAATGAAGTGGATAGATCTGTAATTCAAAATATTAAGTAATAAAGTTAATAATTAATTAAATAAAAGGAGTGAATGTTAGTGTATTTATTTGGAAATTCTTATTTTGAAACACTTATTCTCAAAAATACTTTTCAAATTATATTTTTATTTTTTATTATTTCCGAAATGCTAATGTGGATTTTTATTAAATGGAGCAATAAAAAAAATGTAGGAAATAAGAAAAATAATGATAGAGGTTCTTATGGTTTTATTATTATTGGTTTTTGTTCTATAATATTTTTAAATCCTATTTGCAGAAAAATTTTTTCTAATACAATTCCTATATTATTTTTTTGGATAGGCAGTATATTTATGATAACAGGAGTTTTTCTACGAGCATATTCTATATACACACTTCGTAAATTTTTTACATTATCTGTACAAGTAAATTCAAAGCAGAAAATAATTCAGACTGGACCTTATAAATATCTTCGCCATCCTGCATATAGTGGTAGTATATTGTCTTTGGTAGGTACTGCATTGTGTTTTAGAAGTTTAGTTGGTATAATAGCTTCACTTGTTGTTATTATTATGGTTTATGGGTACAGGATTATGGTTGAAGAAAAAACTTTAGAGGATAGTTTTGGAATGATTTATAAGGAATATGAAAAAAATACTAACAGAATTATTCCTTTTATATGGTAAACTATTTAGAGATTTTACAACTTGGTGACAAATGAAGGATGGTTTTTACATATCTCTAATATATACTTTATATTGTAGTAAAGGTGTTTTGGCATGCTAAACAACTAAATACAATTTTGGAGGTATTTATCATGAATAGAAAAAGAATATTAGTTTGGGTTTTAACATTATTAGTAGTAGGAGGTGCTTCAGGAGTTACTTATGCAAGTCAAAAAAAGGATGCTACTAAAAATGTAGTAGTAACAGCAGAAAATAAGAGTAGTAATAATTCTTTAAAGCAGGGAACTATGAGTGATGAAGAAGCAATTAAAGCAGCAACAGAAGCTATGAAAAGCTATATGGGAAAGGATGCAAACTATTTTTCACAAATTAAAGTAGACAGATCAGCTGATATTGTAAAGGAAACAGAACGATTAAACAAAGATCCAGAAGAAGCAAAAAAATTTCAAGAAATAAGGGAAAAATATGCAAAAGAACATCCAGAAGATGCAAAGGTAGATGCAGAAAATATGGCTAAAGCAAAAGATCAGAGTATAATA
The DNA here is from genome assembly GCF_004006395.2 of Clostridium sp. AWRP. NCBI lineage: Bacteria > Bacillati > Bacillota > Clostridia > Eubacteriales > Clostridiaceae > Clostridium > Clostridium sp. AWRP. The sequence continues at coordinate 2,177,355 of NZ_CP029758.2, forward strand.
TATGTTCTTTTCACTCCTAAAAATTATGATGAAAATAAGATGTGTGAATATTCTGTTTCTATAGATGAGAAAACAGGCGAAATAATAGGTGTAAGAGCTACGAATGACTCGGATAAGGATTTTAAGCCTGCAATTGATGATAATAGAATTAAAGATGCGACTTTAAGTTTATGCAAAAAAATAGGAAAGAAAATTGAAGGTAATACTATAAAAGTGGATAAGAATATTAATTTTGGCAGGTTATTAGTAAGATGTGAGCTAAATGACGGAAGAGATGCCGAATTTGAAATAAATCTTAAGGATTATTCTGTAGTATATTATCAGCTACAGAGTATTAAGCTTTTGCCTTCTATGAAAAAGGACCTCAATAATCAAATTAGACAAATTAAAATTAATTAGTAAATAAAATTCTTAATACTATATGGAGTTTGTTAGGTACTCAACTTTCGCAGTTTAAAAACATTGCAACATAACTTTTTTTGAGAGGACAATTGACAGATGACAGTGAAGGAGGAAAACTCACATTCATTGTCATTTGACCTCTAAAAAGTAATTGATATTATAAAAAATTTAAATGATCAGGGGGACGAGCAGGTAATGATAAAAATATTAGTTGTTGAGGATGAGCTTCCAATATCGAACTTAATAAAGCTGAATTTAAATATGGCAAATTATGAGTGTAAAACAGCTTTTAATGGAGAAGAGGCTTTAAATGAAATTGAAAATGACAGCTTTGACTTAATACTTTTAGATGTTATGCTTCCTAAAATTGATGGTTTTACACTACTTGAAAAGATAAAGCCTCTAGGAATTCCAGTTATATTTTTAACTGCCAAAACTTCTGTTACAGATAAGGTATATGGACTTAGAGCTGGAGCAGATGATTATATAACAAAACCTTTTGAAGGTATTGAATTGTTAGCTAGAATTGATAATGTGCTTAGACACTATGATAAAAATACTAATGTAATAAATTTTGAAGATGTAGAGATAAATTTAGAAGAAATGACAGCCAGGAAAGCAGGTGAAGCAGTAGAGCTTACTTTAAAGGAATTTGAATTATTAGTGTTTTTAGTACAAAATAAAAATGTTGTATTAACCAGAGAAAAATTAATAGAAAAAATTTGGGGATATGACTATGTTGGAGAAACTAGAACTATAGATAACCATATACAAAAATTGAGAAAAAAGCTTCAATGGAAGGACAAAATTAAAACTGTATTTAAATTAGGATACAGGCTGGAGGGTTAAATGAAATTCTGGGAGAAAATATTTTTATGCACTTTGGTTATATTTGAAATATTTTTTGTTCCTTCATCAATATATTTGATTAACAGCAATTTTAAACTAAATCTTAATACAGAAATTAGTTCTGGAATAAATGAAGAGCAGAGATTTTGCTCTTTTGTACAATCAAATTTATTTTTATTTAAAATTCAAAAAGAGTCTAATGCTTATAAGACTGAGCTTGATAAACAAAGTATAGATTCAATGATTAGTACATATTTAAATAATTTTGGAAAACAGGATATATATATTGAGGTAATAGATAACAACAATAAAGTTATTTTTACTAATTTAAGTATGAATATATCAGATAAAAGAGAGGAACTTAATGTTAATCTTAATAAAGTGAAGTATATAATACGTGATATTGATGAAAAAAACTATTTATTCATAAGCAAAAAAATAAATTTAGATAATAATTACTATAAAATTTCTTATGTTAAGGATGTTTCAAGTGTTTATGAAAATAAGAAATATTTATTGGATCTTCTTTTAAAATTAAATATATTTGTTTGTATAATTTTAATTGTAGTAACTATAGCATTAAGTAAGTTTATAGTAAATCCTATAAATAAATTAATTAAAACCACTCAAAAAATAGCTGCTGGAAATTTTAGTGAAAGAGTAAAAGTAATATCAGATGATGAGATTGGATTATTATCAAAGAATTTTAATGATATGGCAGATGTTGTGGAGAATAAAATAAATGAACTAGAGATAGTTTTAGAGGATAAGCAGAGATTTATTGATAATCTTGCTCATGAGCTTAGGACGCCATTAACTTCTATAATAGGTTATGCTGATTTTCTTAGGACTACTAAATATGATGAGGAAACCTTTATAAATTCCTTAAGTTATATATACAGCGAAGGCAAGAGATTAGAAAAATTAGCTTTTAAATTAATGGATTTAATTATTTTGAGAAAAAAAGATTTTGAAATGAAAAGTGAAAATGTTCTTAAGCTTCTAGTTGAAATTAAAGATTCTATGCAGCCAAAATTGGAGAAGAAAAATATTCATTTAGAAATTTCAGCTGAAGATTTAAATTTATCAATGGATAAAGAGTTAATGACGGTGATGATAACTAATTTTGTTGATAATGCTGTTAAAGCATCTAAAATTGGTGATAAAATATATTTAAAAGCATATAAAAATAGCAGTTCTAACATAATACTAGAAGTTAAGGACAGCGGAATTGGTATTCCAGAAGAGGACATATCAAAGGTAATGGAACCATTTTTTATGGTGGACAAATCCAGGGCAAGGGCTAGTAATGGTGTAGGGCTTGGACTCTGTTTGTGTGTGGAAATTGCTAAAATTCATAATGCTAGGATTGATATAGAAAGCAAGGTTAGAGAGGGTACTACAATAAAGGTAATTTTTTAAGAGAGAAAATATTTCATTTTTACAAGAGATTTTGATACTTATAATACCATGTTTAAGAAAGAGAGGTTTAACTAATGACAAAGATACATAATACAGGACATCTTCCAACATATGTGAAATTAACAGGAAAATAGTTTTACATAGGAGGAATAGATTTGTTCTTTAATGATATTTCAGTAAAGAAGCATTTAAAAATAAAAGAAACACCTAATTACATATATATAGAGCCTCATCCACTGCTTAGAAAATATATTGCACACTATACTATATTATTTCCTAATCCGAAAGAAATAGGAAGATGCCTTGATAATATTGGTAATTTAACTTTAGTACCTGACTGTAGTGGTTGTATTATATATACTTATGAAAATAGTGATTTTTCATTAAGCCTTTGGGGAGCAACAACGAAGACGGTTATAGTACAAAATGATGTAAACTTAAAAAAAATAAGATTTTTTATTGAGTTTGTACCGGGCGGCCTGCATGCTATTACGGGGATGAAACAATCAGAACTATGTGATATTCAAACACAAGTAGATGAAGTTGACAAGCATTTGTATGATTCCTTAAATCATGCTGCCGAGATTGCAAATAACGCAGATGATATGGTTTCAATGGTGAATAGGATTTTTTTGAAAGCAGTAGAGAAAAATAGTAAACAGCATGCAGTTATGAGATCTAGCTTAGAGAAAATTAAAGTTGCAAATGGATTACTAACAGTAAAAGAATTATCATCAAGTGAATATGTAAGCCAGCGTCATTTAAATAGATTGTTTAATGAGTATATTGGGATAAACCCAAAAATGTTTTTAAGGATTTCTAGGATAAATTATTCAATAAATATGTTAAAAAAAGCTGAGCATAAAAGTTACGTAAATACATCTCAAATCCTTGGCTATTTTGATCAATCACATTTTATTCACGATTTTAAACAAATATGTGGAGTTTCTCCTAAAGAATTTTTCAAAAACGTGTCTGATTTTTACAATGAACTTTTTAAATATTGATATATAATAAACAATGTTAGAAAAGTATATAGATAGGAGATGTTTGAAATGAAATTTGTATGTCCACTTATAGCTGTTAGTGATATTGAAGCTTCAAAAAATTTTTATGGAAATGTGCTTAATCAAAAGGTGACAATGGATTTTGGAGCAAATGTTACTTTTGAGAATGGTTTTGCAATACAAAAGGGCTTTGCAGAGCTTATTGATATAAATGAAAATGAAGTTGCACATAGGTCAAATAATTTTGAACTTTATTTTGAAGAAGAAGATTTAAATGGATTTGTAGAAAGGCTAAAAAGCTTTCATAATATAGAATATGTTCATGATGTTAAAGAACATCCGTGGGGGCAGAGAGTCATCAGATTTTACGATCCCGATAAACATATTATTGAAGTTGGGGAGAGTATGGTAAGTGTTATAAAGCGATTTTTAAGCCAAGGTTTAACTCCTGAAGAAACATCTAAGCGTACTATGTTTCCTATTGATTATATAAGGCAATTAGAAGAATGTAAATAATTTGATTTTCGCACATATGAAGGTATGACTTAATGTAAAAAAATTATGACGTAAATGAACTCACAATTCACAGTTCACGATGCACAATTTCGGTAGATTTTTCTCCGCTGTGCTGCGAAAAATTTTAAATTTAAAGCTTATTGAAGATATGCTTCAATAGTGCTATATTTTAGATTCCCTGAAGTTTTAACGGAAGAAAATCGTCCTTAATTGTGAATTGTGCATCATGCATTGTGAATTTCTCATTATATGATAATTTTATCTATTAAATTTTGTTTTTATGCTTGTCCAATAGTCTGCATTTTCAAGTCCCAATCTCCAAATAGCAATGCCATTTAAATTATAGGAATTAACTAAATCTAATTTATACCCTAAACTCTGGCCATTTTCAAACCAATCTGAGTGAGTTATACCAGAAGTATCTGTGTAATTGAAATATGGTGATTTTGATATATTATCCCACAGTACAGTGGCATTGTTTGTAGCTGCAATATTGTACATACCATTTATTCCATAAGCTTTCGTACCATTTGATGACCAATCGTATCCGTAAGCTGCAACACCTAACATAATTTTTTCTCTTGGAATTACAGTAGTTGCATATTTAACTACATTTTCAACCCAGGATATAGAGGCAATTGGACCTGCTGTTCCGCCAGGATAGTGTTCATCATAGGTCATTATAGCTATTTGATCACAATACTTTGCCAGTGCAGCATAATCGTATGCTCCGCTCCAGGCATTTGTTGTACTATCACTTGTTTTAGCTGGTACTGAAAGAGTTACTGAAAAACCTTGTGGAGTTAACAAGTTGTAAAGTTCTTGCACAAAAGTTGTGTAGTAGTTTCTATCATAATAGAAAACTCCTTCAAGATCTACATTTACGCCTTTGTAGCCATTTACTTTTAGTGCATTTAAAAGATTATTTTCTAAATTTTGTCTATTTGTCTGATTTTCTAGTACTGATTTTGCAATATTGCCATCAAAATTATTTTGAAGCATTGCATAGGTTTTAATTCCATTGCTATTTGCATAGCTAATTTGGTTAGTTGGAACTAATCCTGAAATATTACCAAGACTGTCTGTGGTATAGGTTTGTGTAGCTATTTCATCGATAGTTGAAGTATTAGCTGCTATTGAATTATAAGAGGATGGATCTCCTGAATAATAATAGGTTGTAAAACCTAAAACTTGTTTTTTAGTTGTAGTTGGTATTATAGGAATTTGCAGTGTATTAGCAGTTACATGAATTGAACTTGTTGAGGTACCATAGCGATTATAAGCTGTGACATAAAACCAATAATTAGTGTTAGAAGTTAGTTCAGACTTTATTAATTTTGTACTAGTAACAGTGGCAATTTTAGTATAGTTAGCATCATTTGGAGAAGCCATATAAACATAATATCCCGATGCACCATATACTGAAGACCAACTCAATGTAAGAGAACTTGTACTAATATCAGAAATAGTTAATCCTGTTGGAGTTGGTGGCGGAGAAACCCTTTTTTTTGCTGCAGCGAATTGCATGTTGGAAATTAAGAAAATAATTGTTGTAATAAATATTAAAAAGCTTTTTTTAACTGTCATCTGTACCCCTCCCTAAATTTGTTATTGAATTAGGCTCGCAAATCTAATATTTCTCTCCTTTGATGATCTAATTATAAAGCCTTTTTTTGTATATTAATAGATTTCTATAGTCACATTGATATAGGGACTAAAGTCATGAAATCTTAGAATATTTTAAAAATTTTTTTAGAAACCAAAGGGTAGAAGGAGGGCACTATAATAGATAACCATCGGATAAGATTAGTTAATTAAAGATAATATTTTTATCCAATGGTTATTATAGGTAATATTTAGGACTTAATTTAGTACAGTAATCTATTCTCAAAAATTATAAAAAAGAGGTTATTTACCTATCATAATATTAAGAATTTCTACGTCAGTTGATTTCATACCTTCATGTCCCACACGACCGATATTTTGAATTGTTTTTTCATAATCCTTTTCCACGAGTCCTTCACCAAATGGAAATACTAAGCCATGTTTTGCCATTTCATATCCCAGTATCCCAGCATCTACTGAACTAGAAATTTTTGCTGCACAGGAAGCTTTGGCTCCATCGCATACAATACCACCAACAGTGCCGATAGAATTTATTATGGTCTTTCCAATTGTATCATAATCACTACCATTCAAATAAGCAATACCACAAGCTGCAGCTGTTCCTGCTGATACAGCTCCACAGTAAGCAGATAAATTCCCTATATAACGTTTTTGATGTAATGATATAAGGTTAGTTAAAACAAGAGCTCTGTAAAGAGTATCTTCATCCGCTCCCATCTCTTTAGCATAAACTAAAACTGGCATAGTACAGGTGATTCCCTGGTTACCACTTCCTGAGTTGATGACTACGGGAAGGGCACATCCATTCATTCTTGCATCAGAACCTGCTGCGGCAGCTGCTTTTGCCTTGGTACGTATATCATTACTACCAAATTTTATAAGAGTTTGTCCAACTTGAGCACCCCAATTATGAGTCAAGCCTTCTTTTGATATGGCAGAATTATATTTAATTTGCCTGCTAATAATATCTCGTATATCATTCAAGTTTACTTCATTGGCAAATTGAAGTATGTCTTTGATATTAAGCTTTGATTTATCACCAGATTGTTTAGTTACTATGTCAGGTTGCTCAAATATTACTTCACCATTTTTTTCAATTTTGGCAATGTGGTTATGTTTTGTTCTGACTTCTACAGCTGACATATTATGTCCAGACGTTAATTCTGCACGGATAAAAAGATTTTCTTCTCCTTTTTCTAGTTTACAGCTGCAGATTCCCTTTTTGCGTAATGCCTTAGCTTTATCGATGTCTTCTTGCTTTACTTCACTGATAACTTGAAGTTCTAAGTTTGCTTTTCCTGCTACGACACCTAAAATAGCTGCAGCTTCCACACCTTTTTCTCCACCGGAATTAGGAACGATAACTCCCTTTACATTTTTAATAATATTGCCACTACAGCAAATAACTATTTTTTCTGGCATTTGTCCAAGAACTTCTCTTGCTTTTGCAGCTGTAAATGCAATGGCAATTGGTTCTGTGCATCCCATAGCTGGAATTAACTCTTCTTTTAATATTTTAACGTAATTGTCATATTGGATTTTATTCATTAAAAAGCCCCCCTTTGTTACTAGCTAATATGATTATAAGAATATGTAATACATTCATAACATCAGTAAACAATATTTCTATGTTATATAAACAGAGTTCTAAGTTTTAGGTGGAGTTCTTTTCTCCATCTGAAACTTAGAAATTGTTATCCAGGGGCGTAGCAGCCGTTATCCCCCACTTTATAAGAAAAGCAGATGTCCCAAATCTTTGATTTGGTGACAGTCGCTTTCGCTGTGTGCGATGGGGTATTACGGCTGGTAGCCATCGGACAAATTTATACTTTAATAGTTGTTCTAATCATATCACGATAAGTTTTAATAATCAATATTATATGCTATATGTATATAATATGTTTGATTAAACCAAATATATTATGAAAAATTTAAAATTTAATGAAAAATATAATAATATATATTATATTGTGATATGATTACAAATGGTGATTTAGATGTTATTCAAGAAACAGATTCTTTTTTATTGACTTCTTTTTTTAAAAAATGTATAATAATTTGACAATAATATTGGGATAAAGGGGTAGTTTTATGGATGGAAAAAACGATAATACATTAAAAAATCAAATTTATAATGCTTTGTTTTCTGATATTATTAATGGAGTATATTCTTCAGATACCGTTCTAACTGAAAAGTTTTTGATGGAGAAATATGGTGTTAGTCGTGCACCAATACGTGAAGCACTTACACAGCTTATTGGAACTCATATACTATCAAGTATACCAAGGCAAGGATATAAAATTATTCAGCCAAGTAAACAGCAATTATTGGAAATTGTAAAATTTCGTTCTGTTTTAGAAAGTTCTTTTTTGGAAAATTATTATATGTATATAGATGAAGCTTTTATCGAGGAACTTAAAAACATTTGTATGAGTCATGCTAATTGTCCTGACAATGATTTTATGGTTCGATGGAATTATAATTGCGAGTTTCATCTTAAACTATTTTCTATTTATGGAAATCAGTATGCGTATAAGCTTTTAGAAGATGCTATGAATATACAGACTATTTTTTTTATACAGAGGAAACATTATAGCAGGACGAGTTTACATAGGGTTTTAATTGATTATTTGGAAAGAAAAGAAATTGAAATGGCTGTAAATATTTTAAAAGCAGATATTGAGAATCTTATGATTTCAGATATTGCTGCTATTCCAACTAATAAGAATAAAAAGTGATATTGCATATTGATAAAAGGTCAGGAATTTTTGAAAGGTTATAATTAGAATTTCAAAGTTTCTGGCTTTATTATTTTTTTAGATTTAATTTTTCAGAATTTTATCATGAAATATGAATTCACTATTACAAAATAGAAATTTTATGCACTAGTATATTTATTAAAAAAATTTCTCAAAATAAATAATACTATTATAAAAAATGGTGGTGCATCAAATGAGTAAAAGATTAAAAACATTTTTAATTGTTATAGGAGTATTATTAGTTATATTTTTACCTTTAATAGGCAGTTATAACTCCATTGTAGGATTAGAGCAAAAAGTTAATGCAGCACAGGCTAATATTGATACTCAACTGCAGAGAAGATCAGATTTAATACCAAACTTAGTTCAAACAGTAAAAGGTTATGCAGCTCAAGAAAAAACAATATTTACAGATGTGGCAAATGCAAGAGCTAAACTTGCTGGAGCCCAAACAATTACTGATAGGGCAAATGCAGATGCAGCACTTTCATCAGCACTTTCAAGACTTTTAGTAATTGTTGAAAGATATCCGGATTTAAAATCTAATCAAAATTTTAGAGATTTATCTGTTGCTTTAGAGGGTACAGAAAACAGAATAGGAATAGCAAGACAAGATTATAATACTGCTGTGAATAACTATAATACATCTATAAGGAGATTCCCAAATTCAGTGATTTCGGGTATGCTTGGTTTTTCCCAAAAAACATATTATAAGGCTAGTCAGGGAGCACAGGAAGTTCCAAAGGTGGATTTTACAAGATAGTTTGTCTTACAGCTTAGAATCATATGGATAATTTATTCATAAAACTAAGTTGTAAAAAAGCTATTTTATATAATCTTAAAATGGGAAATTTAAATGAATAGTAAATTTAAGGTGATAAAATCATCTTTAGGTGTATTACTTTCTGTGCTAATTTTTATTTTGATTTTGCCTTATTTTGTGAAAGGTTCTTCAAATATACTTGAACCAACTAAATTAAAGTATATAAATGATTATGTAGGAATTGTTGATGAAGGTTCTAAAAACTATATTGTATCACTTGGAAGTGAATTAGAAAATAAAACTGGTTCACAAGCAGCAGTGGTTATAATTAGTTCCCTTGAAGGAAAAGATATAGAATCTTATTCCAATGAACTTTTTAGAAGCTGGGGAATTGGACAAAAAGGTAAGGACAATGGGCTTTTAATATTATTATCAATAAATGATAAAAAGTGGAGAGTGGAAGTAGGAAGAGAGTTGGAAGGCGTAATTACAGATATATATTCTTCTAGAGTTATGAATAGTGAAGCAGTTCCTCTCTTTAAAGAAAAAAGATATGGTGAAGGTTTAAAGAATGCTTATTTAGTTTTTGCAAGAGATATAGCTAAAGAATATAATGTTAGTTTGCAAGGAAGTAGTGAAACTGCACAAGATAAAAAATCAGTTTCTGTAAATCCTGTAGTAATATACTACATTTTGGGTGCTTTCCTATTGGATATTTTACTTAATAAAGCAAGGATAACTAAGTTTTTATTCTATTTGCTGTTTTGGAATTCTTTTTGGGGAGGCCCAAGAGGAGGAGGCGGAGGCTTTGGTGGAAGTAACCAGGGCGGATTTGGAGGAGGCAGCTCTAGTGGAGGTGGCTCTTCAGGAAGTTGGTAAAATTGTAAATGAAAATTGAATTATTAACTTATGCTTATTTCAAGGCCTTTTATTAAGATACTTTGAGAAGCATAAGTTAATTTTTCTTGGTTGATGTCCATCTTCAAGATATAACCGTCCATTTTTCTTAATCATCTTATGCAAGTCTTTAAAAAATTTATTCAAATTTCTTACTTGGTGAAACATATCCAATGCATATATTACATATACTGAATCATTGTTTACTTGTCAATTAAAGTTTTATTCAGTTGATTGACAAATTTATCACTTTCATTAAGCCAAGGACTATGACCAGAGTGTTCAAACCAAATAATTTCCTTATGTGGTGCATGTAAAACATTATAATAGTCTTCAATTAATGAAAGTGGAGCATTAATGTCACGCCTTCCTATAAAAAAATAAACTGGTATTTTTAATTTGGCATAATCTTTTCTTAAATCAATATTGTAAAGTTGAGGGTAAATATGATTAAAGGTATTAATAAGGCCCCACAAAAAGTTGATCTTATCTACAAGGTCATATTCCGATGAAGAAATATCTCTCCATGTATTAAAATGAGAATTATATATTCCCGGGTCTTTTTGCATATAAGAGCTTAAGTAATTTAAATACTCTGCACTTTTCCAGGTAACGTCAGCACCATAATATGGTGGATGACCATTTGATCGTAGTTTTGCAATCTTATTAGTATTATTTTTAATTTGAGCTATTTTAATGGCCTTCTCATAATCTAATTCTTCTGTATTAGAGAAATCAACCATTTGTCCTGTCCCAATAAAACTGTAATAATTTTCCGGGTGTTTTTCAGACAAAAAGATACCAAGGGCACTTCCCCATGACTCGCCAACTAAATAGATTTTATCCTTTTTAAATGTTTTACATAGATATTTAGTTAATGCATATCCATCTTGAACATAGGTATTTACATTTAAATTTTTGACATTTGCAGCATAATAGGATTTGCCAGAACCAGGCTGGTCCCAATTCACAACAACAAAATTCTTCTCAAGTTTTTGAAGATTATGGCGTACTGCAGCCATTTGAGTCCCACCAGGGCCTCCTGCTAAAAATAATAGTATTGGATTATTTTTGTTTTCTCCCCTTATGCTAATCCATTCTTGTCTACCATTTAATTGTACTTTTCTTAATTCAGCAATGCTTTTTGGCAGGGGATTTCCGTTCTTATCCACAATTCTGGGAGTGTTAGCTGAAAAATAACTAAATATTATTAATATAAGTATCAATATAAATAAACTTCCTAAAATTACGGTATTTCTTTTTAATTTTAAGATTATGTTATTCAAGGGAGCTTTTTTTCTTATCTTTAGTATCCACAACATCCCAATAATAAGCTCTGTTATAAAGGTTCCCATAATTGAAATAAGAAGTATTGAAAAAATAATTATCTGTATCATAAAAGTTACTCCTCAAAAATATGAATTAAACTAATTACATAGTAATTTTTCTTAATAATATATTTGACTAATGGTCGAATTTATACATTTATGTTATCATCTTTTCGACCGCTGGTCAAATAATGCTTGTTATGCTATAATACTTTTAAGGTAGGTGCTGTGAATGAATAAAAGGGAATTAATACTAGATGCTATGATGGATTTATTGGTAGAGGGAAAAGGTGCCGCTTGTTCTGTTAGTGATATTGCAAAAAAAGCTGGCATTGGAAAGGGAAGTATATATTATTACTTTAAATCCAAAGAAGAAATCTTTGATGCACTAGTTGAACGTATATATAATGAAATTATTGATAAATGCAAGATTTTAATCGATAATGCACAAGTAAATGCTATAGAAAAACTATCCTTGTTTATTCAAAATTATAGAAGTTCTAGGAGATTATCTTCAATTGATACATATTTGCATCAACAGCATAATGCAGCAATACATCAAAAATCACTTGCAAAAATATTATCATCTCTTTCTCCAATTATTGCAGATATTATTAAACAAGGCGTTGATGAAAAGTTGTTTCAGTGCGATAAGCCAGAGGAAACTGCTGAGATTATATTGTCTACATATTGTTTTTTATTTGATCCTGGCATATTTTCATGGACTCATGAGCAAGTTTATAATAAAACAAAGGCATTAGCTGATTTGTTAGAACGTGGACTAATGGCACCAAAAGGAAGTATGAAATTTCTTTGTGAATAATGCAATGTTTTTAAAATAAAGGACCATCTAGTTAAAGCCAATATTTTCATAAAATATGAGCTTTGATTGGATGGCTTTTTTTTTATCGTCTTCTCAACCTTACAATAATGTAATGCTGCTTAACAAATATTGTAAGGTAGATAAATGGCTCATGTTAAGGATGTTTTTTATAATTTATTTAAAGGTTGAAGTTAAAGAATATGTACAGTTCTAAACTTGAAACTTTAAATAAGTAATATTAAGAAAAATACTAGTTAATTTCTTAAGATGTTAAAGCTAAGGAGGAACATGAGCATGTGTTATGAAAGATTTAAAAAAAATACAAATTTCTTGAAAAATAAGTTAATAAAACGGATGTTTGCAATTATATCAATGTTTATAATATGTTTTGGAAGCAACGTTACAGTTTTTGCAGAGTCTAATTCAAGCGATAACTTATTTGGTAGTAAAGATGATATGAAAGTATTTATGGATAATACTTTTCAGAAAAAGATGAAGGAGCAGCATGTGCCAGGAGCAGTTATTACTGTGGTTAAGGATGGAAAAGTTATTTTTAGCAAAGGATACGGATATGCTGATTTAGAAAATAAAGTACCTGTGACGCCTGATAAAACTTTAGTAAGAATAGCATCGGTATCAAAGCTTTTTACTTATACGGCAATGATGCAGCTTTCTGAACAAGGTAAGGTAGATTTGAAGGCTGATGTAAATAAATATTTAAAAGGATATACCTTAAAAAATAAATATTCAAATCCAGTAACAGTGGAAGAACTTCTTACACATACATCTGGTATAGATGATAATAGAATAGCAGATTTGTCAAAAGATAAAAGAGATTTACTTCCTATGAATGATTTTTTAAAAAAACATCTACCTAAAGTAATAAGAGAGCCTGGAACTGTCATTAATTACAGCAGCTATGATGCAGCGTTAGCGGGTGGGATTGTTGAGCAAGTTTCTGGAAAACCTCTTAATAATTTTATTAAAGATAATATATTTAAACCACTTAAAATGAGCAATTCAACATTAAATAGAGATATGAATCCAAAAGGATTGGAATGTGGTTACAATTATGAGAATGACAAGATAGTTAAAGCTGAACTATTGAAAGGATATTTTAATAATTATGCTGTTGGTGGTATAATATCAACTTCTGAGGATATGGCTAAATTTATGATAGCTCAGCTTAATAATGGAGCATATAGGGATAAAAGAATTTTACAAGAAAGCACAGCTATTGATATGCATAGTCAGCATGCAACTTTTGATAAGAGATTGCCTGGAATGGCTTATGGGTTTAATGAAAAATATATAAAAGGGTATAGGGCAATTGAGCATCCAGGATATTCACCAGATAATATATACAGTGATATGACTTTATTTCCAGATGAAAATTTAGGAGTTTTTATATCTATAAATCAAGGAATGAATAATCTACCAGATGAAATTGTGTCAGAAATGGTTGCAAAATATTTCCCAAAGAAAGAAGAAGCAAAGAATAAAAAGCCTTATTATACATCAAAAAGCAATCTAAAGGATTTTATAGGCACTTATAGATTTAGTGAAAACCCTGTAAGTACTTTTCATAAAGGGGATGCCTTTCCAGAAGGAGAGGATGTCACTGTAAGCTTAAAGGATGGAAAAGCCTTAACATTAACAGGTAAAGATGTTTTTGTTGGAAATAAATATAGCACAACTCTCAAAGAAATAGAACCATTGGTATTCAAAAGAGATGATACAGGAGAATATGTAGTATTTAAGAAAGATAAGAATGGACAAATTTATTACCTAGCACAGCAGCAGGACAGCTGGCATGGGACTTATGAAAAACTTAAATGGTATGAACTTTCAATTGTGCAAATAGGAGTAACTTTATTTTCTTTAATAATATTCTTAATTGTAATTATATTCTCTATTGGAAGGATAATTTATAATACAATAAAGAAGAAAAATGGTGAGACAAATCCTTTGAAAAAAACTAATTTTTACATGACTTTTGTAATAAGCTTATTAAATATTACTTTCTTTATTGCAGCATTATTCGTACTGGGAGAACCAACACGATATGGTATAAGTGTGGGCGCCAAATTGTTACTATGTGTGCCAATATTGAGTTTAATTTTAAACTTACTCTTTTTAGTTTTTATAGTAATGGACTGGATGAAGAAAAACAGTAAATTACATACTAGATTATATTATTTGATTGTAGCTCTTACAGGAATACTATATATGTGGTTTTTAAATTATTGGAATCTTTTTGGATTTAAGTATTAGAAAATATGAGCGCAAATTGGGAGGATTATCTATGAAGGTATTGACTGTTGAAAATGTAAAAAAGGTATATGGTAGAAGTTCAGGGGGAAGTGTTTCAAAGGCATTAAATGGGGTTAGCTTTGATGTGGAAAAAGGAGAGTTTGTAGGTATAATGGGACCTTCAGGAGCAGGAAAATCCACATTATTAAATGTTATAGCAACTATAGATACACCGACTTCAGGGAGTATAAAAATAGGCAACCAGGATATAGTTAATTTAAAAGAACCTAAACTTTCTAGATTTAGAAGAAAAAAATTGGGATTCATTTTTCAAGACTATAATTTGCTTGATACTTTAACTTTGAAGGAAAATGTAATACTCCCTTTAGCACTTTCTAAAGTAAAGGCTAATGAAATAGATAAAAGGGCAGAAAGAATAGCCGCTGCATTAGGTATAAGCAACATATTTAATAAATATCCTTATGAAGTGTCTGGGGGACAAAGACAGAGAACTGCTGCAGCTAGAGCTATAATAATTAATCCAGAACTCATACTGGCAGATGAACCAACGGGTGCTCTTGATTCTAAGTCATCAAGGGAGCTGCTTGGATGTATGAGTGAATTAAATAAGGAACAAAATGCTACAATTTTAATGGTAACTCATGATGCCTTTGCAGCCAGTTTTTGCAGAAGAATTATATTTATAAAAGATGGAGAATTGTTTACTGAAATAAGAAGTAATGGGGACAGAAAGGAATTTTTTGACAGAATTTTAAAAGTTTTAGCAGTACTTGGAGGTGGAGTAAATGACCTTCATTAGTCTAGCTGTAAATAATGTTAAGAAAAACTTTAATAATTATGTTATGTATTTAATAAGTGCTGTGTTTTCTGTTATGATATTTTATATATTTTCTTCTATAGCCTTTAATGAGGTGATTATGAAACTAGCAGATAATAAGCCTATAGTTAAAGCCATATTCAAAGCTTCAGCGGGTATAGTTGCACTGTTTTCTTTTGTATTCATATGGTATTCAAATAGTTTTTTCTTGAAAAGAAGAAAAAAGGAAATAGCAATTTATTCTATGGTTGGTATGGAGAAAAAGCAGATTGCAAAAATGCTATTTTATGAAAACTTAATTATAGGAGTTCTAGCGATATTATGTGGAATGGTACTAGGCACAATGTTTTCTAAATACTTCTCACTTATGCTGATTTATCTTATGAAGGAAACCTTGAATATAAAATTTACCATTTCACTTAGAGCTTTTGAAATAACTATTGTAGTATTTTGCATACTTTTCCTATTAAATTCTTTTCATAGTTACAGCATAATATATAGATACAAGCTAATAAAACTTTTGTCAGCACAAAAAGAAGGAGAAAATCAGCCTAATACTTCATTAATTACATCAATATTATCTTTGGTATTTATTGCAGCAGGATATATTATGACATATGATAAAACTACAATGCAGTTAGTGAAACTTGGAATACCAGTGGTCATTTTAGTGTCTATAGGAACTTATTTCCTTTTTAGCAGCTTCATTATAATATTTATAAGAACTATTAAGAGAAATAGAAGTGTTTACTATAGGGGAGAAAATATGATATCTGTATCACAAATACTCTATAGGATAAAAAGTAATGCAAAAACTCTTTCTGTTATTGCACTCTTAAGTGCAGTAACCTTAACTTCTGTTGCAGCATCGTATTCATTTTATAAAACTACAGAAAATGATATGGGAAAGAATATGGTCTTTTCCTATGAATTTGTCAATGCAGATATCTCTTTAAATAAAAAAATTGAAGGCATAATAAATAAATATAACAATAAATTTATTTCACGAAACGATTTAAAACTCATAAGTGCAAAAGTAAATCTACCTATTTTGAATAAAGATGATTTTGAAGGAAAAATAATATCACAAAGTAATTATAATAGTGTGATTACAATAAAAAATAGGGGAAACAAGGTGAACTTAAAGGGCAATGAATGCTTATTTATTCAAACAAGTCAGGGAAGCAGTAAAAAGCATAACTATTTACGTAATCCGGTTTTAGTTAAGCTAGAAAATTCAACAATAAATTTTACAATTATAAAATATACAGATGTACAAGTAGTAAGTCCTGCTGTAGCAGCAAGCACAATTGTTGTTTCAGACAAAGCCTTTAAAGCTATAAGTTATCAAAATAAAATTACTAATATGAATGGATATATAGTACAAAATCCAGAAAAATCAAAGGAACTTACAAAAAAGCTGAATGAAGAAGTACCAAAAGACATATATGTAGATTCTTATTATGACTCTTATCAGGGGTTTTATAAAGGTGGAGCTATTTTAATTTTTATTGGAATGTTCTTAGGAATATTATTCTTCTTAGCAACAGGTAGTATAATATCTTTTAAACAATTGATGGAGGCATCTGATGATGAAAGAAGGTATTCGACTTTAAGAAAAATAGGCATGAACAGGCAGGAAATAAAGAAGTCCATAGCGAAACAATTATCAGTAACATTTGGAATGCCTTTAGTAGTTGCTATTTGTCACAGCACAGCAGCTTTAATAATATTTCAAAGATTGATGAATGAGAAAATAATGAACTACTGTATAATAATAATGCTAGGATATATACTTATGTATTTTATATATTATATAATAACTGTAAATTCTTATACGAATATTGTTTGTAAAAGAGAATAGGGATATTTAAAGACTGGGGTGTGCTATGTTTAAGATACTTGTAATTGAAGATGATGAAGTTATAGGAGAAGAAATACTTAATGCAGTGAGAAAGCATGGATATGAGGGAAAAACAATTGAAGATTTTAATAGGGTAATAGAAGAATTTGTTAAATACAAACCAGATCTGGTGCTTTTAGATATAAATCTGCCAGCTTATGATGGTTTTTATTGGTGCGGAAAAATAAGAATGCTTTCAAAAGTGCCTATAATATTTATATCTTCTAGGACAGAAGAAATGGATATAATAATAGCAACAAATATGGGCGGAGATGATTATATCACAAAGCCCTTTTCAATAAACATATTATTAACTAAGGTAAATGCGCTTCTAAGAAGAACTTATTCCTATTTTAATGATTCAAAATCGGATGTAATTGCACACAAAGGACTGATATTAAATTTAAAAGATGATACGATCATGTATAATGGTAATAATATTCAACTTACTAGAAATGAATTTAAAATTCTACATATACTTATGAAGAATAAAGGTACTATAGTAAGTCGTGATAGGATTATAAGAGAACTATGGCAGGATGAAAGTTTTGTTGATGATAACACTTTGACTGTAAATATTGCAAGACTTAGAAAGAAACTTAAGAATGTTGGTCTCCCTAATTATATTGAAACTCAAAAAAGTATGGGGTATATAGTATGACATTGAGAGAATATTTAAAAGATAGGAGAAATTTAATTGCTTTTTTTAACATACTCATGGTATTTATAGGCGGAATGATTTTATTTGATAGTTCTATAAGAATGCTAAAATCTAATGCAGAATATTTAATTACAGTTTCTTTTTTACTTTTCATAATATATCTTGCAATTGATTATAGCTTAATTAGATTTAATATGAACAAAATTAGAAATATACCTAAGGAAGGATTAGAATGGATTCACAGTTTACCTTGTCCAAGGAATTATGAACAAAAATTTTATCTTGATGTAATTAATAAATTGTATGGAAATGCTAATATACAAATAGAACGGCTTAATAATAATAATAATGAAAGTGTTGAATTTTTAACTACCTGGGTTCATGAAATAAAAACGCCTATTGCTGCATCTAAACTAATTATTGAAAATAACTTAAGCCGTGAAAATGAAAAGACATTGTATGGAATAGAGATGGAGATAGAAAAAGTAGAAGATTATGTTCAAAAAGCTTTGTTTTATTCCAGAATAAATGATTTTTCTAAAGATTACAGAATAGATAATGTTAAAATTGAAACTGCAGTAAAGGAAAGTATAAAAAGTGAGGCGTCCTGGTTTATAAATAAAAACATAAAGTTGAAGATAGAAAATCTAGATGTAGAGGTTGATACTGATTATAAATGGCTTGAATTTATAATAAAACAAATTTTAGATAATGCTATAAAATATACACCTAAAGATGGAGGCATACATATATATACAAAAGTACAAGAAAAGGAAAAAATTTTATATATAAAAGACAACGGAATAGGCATAAAGAAAGAAGATATTAGAAGAGTCTTTGAGAAAAGTTTTACAGGTTATAATGGAAGGGTAAAGCAGCATTCAACTGGGATGGGGCTTTACATAAGCCAAAAACTTGCAAAAAAGTTAGGGCATTATATAGTTATAGAATCTAAATATGAAAGAGGCACTGAAGCTTCAATTCATTTTCCCAAGTTAAATAAATATATCTAATAGACAAGAAAATTACAAGTTTTATCCGACAAGGGTATTTGACATTAATCTATAGCACAGGTTGATATAATTTAATTTAATTGCTTTTTTTGATATAATACTTATATAAAATTTTTTAGATGATGAAGGTGATGTTCTAGTGTCAAAAAATATATTTTCTGGTTTAGAAGATTTAGGATTTGATGATATAGATGGAATAGATTTGTACCATACAAAAAAAGAAAAAATAGAAAAAGAGGAATTACTTCAATTAACGGATGAAGAAAAACAAAAAAAATTATTATATGATTGTGAAATTATATGTCCGGTTTGTGATAATGATTTTAAAGCTAGAGCAGTTAAAACTTCAGCTGCAAGAATTTTAAGAAGAGATTCTGATTCATTTATTATATTTGATGTTATAAATCCTTATTTTTATGATGTATGGGTTTGCGACAAATGTGGATATGCCGCAATGAAAAGGGATTTTAATAAAATTAGAGATTCTGAAATTGAGCTAGTAAAAGAAAAAATCAGACCAAAGTGGCAGCCTAGATCTTACCCGGAGGTATATGACGTGAATGTAGCCATAGAAAGGTTTAAACTTTCTTTATTAAATTATTATGTGATAGGTGCAAAAGCTAGTAAAAAGGCAATGAATTGCTTAAAACTAGCCTGGATGTATCGAATATTAGAGAACTCTGAAAATGAAGCTGTATTTTTAAGACAGGCTTTAGAAGGGTTTAACTATGCTTATTTTAATGAAGCATTTCCCTTATATAACATGGATAAGTTCACTTCTATGTATATTATAGGTGAATTGAATAGAAGATTAGGAAATAATGATGAAAGTTTAAAATGGTTTAGCCAGATAATAACGACACATGGAATTCCTTCAAAGCTTAAGGATCGAAGTAGGGAGCAAAGAGATTTAATAAAAGAAGCTGAACAATTGGAAAAAGGTGTTGATGAATTAAATAACGATGAGGTTATTTCGAAAGAAACTGAAAAACCTAAAAAAGGATTTCTTTCAAGATTTTTTAGTTAAACGGATGGTATTAAACCATCCGTTTTGCCCATAAATTTGTAAATTAGTCCACCTACTATGTATATTAAATATTAACATAAAATGAAAAATAACTAAAATACTTTTATGATTTCATAAACTGTAGTATTATGTGAATGAATTGAACTTAAAGTGAGTTTTTGAAAGGGGAAATATTTATAATGGAATCCACAGAAATTATTGAGCTACCTTTGGACGTATCAGTGGATATTGATGAGGGAATAGAAAAATTTCAATCTTTTATGATGAGTTATAGTTCTGCTATAAAAGAAGTTAGGACTAAACTTGAAATATTAGATAAAGAATTTAAAGTAAAGAGGAAAAGAAATCCGATAGAATATATTAAATCTAGAGTTAAGGAACCTAGAAGTATAATAGGAAAACTTAAGCGAAAGGGTTTAGAGTTAACACTTGAATCGGCAAAGAAAAATTTGAACGATATAGCAGGCATAAGAGTTATTTGTTCATTTGTAAGTGATATATATGAAATTGCAGATATGCTTAAAAGACAGGATGATATAACTTTGATTAAAGAAAAGGATTATATTAAAAATCCAAAACCAAATGGATATAGAAGTTTTCATATGGTTCTGGAAATTCCTATATTCTTTTCAAACCATGTAGAACCGGTGAGAATAGAAGTACAGATAAGGACTATTGCTATGGATTTTTGGGCAAGCCTAGAACATAAATTGTATTATAAAACAGCTGGGAAAGCTCCAGTACATATAAAGAGTGATTTAAAGGAATGTGCGGATGTTATATCAAGAACAGATATTAAGATGCAGAATATACAACAGGAATTGGAGAGATTGAATTAATTTCAAATAGAATTACTTTGCTAGGAATGGGAGGAATTAATTTGTACTGTTGTAGAATTGACTGAAAAAGCAAAAGAAAAATCTGACTCATTAGTGGGTATAGTTTCAAGATTTAAAGTATAGAGGTGTTATAACATGGAAAGATTAAATAAACTTTTGGGAGGATTATTTGGAGTAGCCTGTGGAGATGCATTAGGGGCAACTTTAGAATTCTTATCTCAAGAGGAAGGATGCAAAACTTATGGGTATCTAAAAGACATTATAGGCAGAGGCCATTGGAAGTTGAAGCCTGGACAGGTTACAGATGATACCATGATGACTTTATGTGTAGCAGGAGGAGTGCTTGAGAATCCTGAATGTCCTATTGAATCTATAGGTAATAGATTTGTTAAATGGTACAATAGTGATCCTAAGGATATAGGAATGACTTGTGAGCTAGCTATAAAAAAGTACATTGAAACTGGTGATTGGAAAGAGGCCTCATTTTATGTACATCATATATCCAAAGGCAGGACAGCTGGAAATGGAACCATTATGAGATGTATACCAGTTGCATTATATTACAGAGATTACAGCAAAATGATAGATATAACCAAACTGCAATCTAAAATGACACATTATGATGAAAAAGCAGCAGATGCCTGTGTATTATATAATACCGCCATTTATAAATATTTAAATGGAGAAACTAAGGAAAAGACTATTGCAGAGGCAATTGACAGCAATGAAGACTATAAGGATGTGATGAATATGAAAAAAGAAGAACTTATACCTTCAGGGTATGTAGTTGACACTTTAAAGTGTGCACTCTGGTGTTTTATGAACAATTCAAATTTAGAAGACACAGTATGTGAGGCTGCAAATTTATGTGGAGATGCTGATACTGTAGCTGCAGTTGCAGGGGGACTTGCGGGTACCTATTATGGATATGACAGTATTCCTGAAAGATGGAAAAATAAAATAGAGGTAAAAGATAAATTAATGAGTATTGGAGAAGAAATAAATAGCACATATAATTGATATATAAATATTTTCTCCTCAATTGAAAATACTAGTTTATATAAATAATAAATAGTAAATCGAAGGAGGAGCAAATATGAATTTTCCAACATCTTTTCCAAAGCAGCATCAAAATCATCATCCGGGATTTCAGTATGAAATGAATCCTATGCCTATATGTGATGATGCTGTGTATAATAGAAAAGGAGATCTTTTACAAGGAAAAACTGCCATAATTACAGGTGGTGACAGCGGTATAGGTAGAGCTGTTTCCATAGCTTATGCGAGTCAAGGTGCAGATGTAGTAATTGTATATTTAAATGAACAAAAAGATGCTGAGGAAGCTAAAAGACTTGTAGAGAGTAAGGGAACAAAGTGCACACTTATAGCAGGGAATATTAGTGATGTAAATTTTTGCAATAGTGTTGTAGAAAAAACCATAAGCGAATATGGGAAAATAGATATACTAGTTAATAATGCTGCTGTTCAATATGAATGTACTGATATAAAGCAGTTATCAGATGAACAATTTGACAGGACTTTTAAAACCAATGCATACGGAACTTTCTATATGACAAGGGCAGCAATGCAGCACTTAAAACCAGGGGCATGTATAATAAATACAGCTTCTATAGTGGCTTTTAAAGGAAGTGCCACGCTTATAGATTATTCCATGACAAAAGGTGCAATAGTAGCTTTTACTAGATCATTATCTACTGCACTTGCAAAGGGGAAGACTGGAATAAGGGTAAATGCAGTTGCACCAGGGCCAATCTGGACACCGCTTATACCATCTTCCTTTGATGAAACAAAGACTTCTCAGTTTGGTGCAGATACTCCAATGGCAAGAGCAGGGCAGCCTGTGGAATGTGCAGGAGCTTATGTATTTTTAGCTTCTGAAAATGCATCTTATGTTACAGGTCAGACTATCCATGTAAATGGAGGAGAAGTAGTGAACGGTTGAATTAACCTACTAAACCTTACCGATTCCCATCAAATATTGACTATTGCCACTAAACTTTGGCGAAAGCGTCATTCGGGTTGGAATTCCACCAACCCCAAATTCAAACAAAAACAAAGTAAAATCCCAGAGCTGAGAGCAAAATCTCGGCTCTATACTTAATGCCGAGAATTAGATTTAAGTAATCTTAGAAAAACTTGTTTAGGTGCGTAGCTACTATTATGAACAGCATAAGAACTCTAAATCTTTGATTTGGTGATAGTTGCTTTTGCTGTGTCCGAGGGAGTGTTAAAGTAGGTAGCCATCAGATAAATTGAGCGATTTCATCTATGCTTTTACGTACCTTATTGCGGAGAGTTGTATCTGCAGAATATCCTACACTTATGACAAGCCTAATTCTTTTAGAATTTGGTATGTGGAGTAAATCCTTAAGCTTCTTTTCATTAAACCATCCCATAATGCAGGTAGATAGTTCTTGTTCTGTAGCTGCTAGACATATGTGAGCAGTTGCAATTCCTATATCTATGGGGGCATAATCCTGATCTTTAATTTTACCACCAATTCTAGCTTTAATATCTGTTTTTTCCTGAAGCACAATAATAAATGCCGGGCATTTATCTGTAAATTTATTCATCCCTAGATCTTGAAGACATTTAGAAACTTTATGTGACAGATCTCTATTATTTATAATAATAAATCTCCATGGCTGACCATTGCAAGCTGAGGGTGCAATTCTTGCTGCTTCTATACAGGCAATTAGTTTTTCCTTTTCTACTTCCTTTTCTTTATAGTTTCTACAGCTTTCACGTTGTTTGATTAAATCAAAATAATTAGTCATAAATACATCCCTTTCATAATTTGTTCATTTAAGTCCTTTATAATAATATAGCTTACGTTTGTCAAGATATATTTATATAATAAAATAGCCTACTATGATATTTTGATTTTATCATAGTAGGCTATATTTTACAGACTTTTTTGCAGCATCGGGGGTGCGGACATAAAGTTGGACTCCCATCCTTTATCTTAAGCATTGTTCACAGCTGCAGCAATAGAAAATGTAAATATATAAAGTAAAACTTAAAGAATAGAAGGTAAATTTGAAATTATAGTATCATTTAATTATATTAGCTATTTCTTTTATTATTTTTTCAAAATTATCATTAAAATTATTTTCTACAATTATGTCAGCTTGATTTATAACTTCACTTGCTGATTTTCTTATTTGACTGTTTTTTGTATTCTTCATCATAACGAAAACGCCTGGATTAACAACTTTTCGTAAGCTATTTGATTCACATACTATAAGAGAATTTTTAGGTATTTGGGTAATAAAAGCATTAAATCCTTCGGGCATATTATTTTTTAATGTTTTTAACCAGTAAACTTTTTCTGCTCCCGCAGATAATAATAGAGAAGTATCTTTATTATTATCAGTATTTAATTCCTCTGTTATTTCAAAATTTCCTTTTAAATTTGAACATGCTCCGCAGCCTTCTCCTCCGTGTATGCATTTCTCATTTTTATCTTCAATAGTCGTTACTTTTAGTGCTATCACTGGTCTGGTTAATTTATATTTATTTATTATCGAAATAGCAAGAGTAGTTTTTCCACTGTTTCTAGCAGTTGAACCAATTAAAATCATATTGGGTATAGTATATTTATTAGTCACTATTTTTGCTCACCTCTCTATTAATTAATGCTTTAGGAATTTTTAAAGAAATAATTAGTGCATCTTTGGCTTGTTATTTTCTTTGAAATGACTCAAAAGCAGCCAAGCTGACAACCTATGATCTTTATAGAATTTTCATTACATAACTTCCCTATATCCGAAATATTTATTTTTAATTTCCCTGCTATTTTATAAGCATCAGAACATGCTAGACATTTCTTATCATTATGTATTTTGCAGTGGCTCTCTATAATTTTTAATGTAATATTTTTGTCCATTTTGTTCCTCCTTTTTCCAATCCATTTATTTGTTCGATGACTACCTACTTAAATATTAATAGTATAATCTTAATGCTATTCTTTATACAATAACGTACCTAGATTTAGTTTATCCAAATCTAGGTACGTTTTCCAAAACTGATTTAATTTTTATATGCTTTTATTTTCTAATAATTCTAAAGCATTGGATTGACGCTTATTTTTGATACTATTATTTATAACTTCAGGACTAACTATGACAAAAGCATCAGCTGGACAAACTTCTACACAAGCTGGGCCTTCAGGTATGCCTGCACACAAATCACATTTATGTGCTGCCATAACTTCCTTATTTTCACTTTCTTCTTTAGTAATTACATTTAGGGTTTGTGTTTGTAAGGTTTGTGTTTGTTTATGGCTATTTTTGTATTGCGGAGCCATATCCATGGTGCCAAATGGGCAAGCAAGCATGCATATTTTACAACCAATACATAATTCTGTTTTTACAACAATTTTATTCTCTTGGTGAACAATTGCACCTACCGGGCAAACATTGGCACAAGGTGAATCATCACACTGCCTGCATTGTATTGGAACGGTAACTTTTTCTGCCCGTATTAGATTGATACGAGGTGAAAAAGGAACACCTGCAGCTCCTGCAGTAAGTATATTAACATCTAAATGTGCAGCTGCACATGCAATTTCACAAGATTTACATCCAATACATTTATTAGGATTTGCAACAACAAAGGTATTCAATATAATTACCTCCTTAAGCGTCTTTACGCATGCTCTTTTTACGGAAAATTTTACGTTTTTGACATCCAAAATCTGAAAAATCTAATTTTTTTATCTTTACCGAACAAACTTTAAACTCAGGTGTTCCAGTAACAGGATCAGGGGCACTATTAGTCAAAATATTAGCTGGACTCTCAGTAAAATGAAAAGTAATGAAGGTTAATCCCTCCGGTACCCTAGTTGTTACTTGTGCTTTTGTAATTAATGAGCCACGTCGTGTTGCTGCACTAATTTCATCACCATCTTCAATATTAAGATTTTTTGCATCTGCAGGGTTAATTTCCAAAAATCCTTCTGGATCTGCACCATTTAATCCCCAACAACGTCTCGTCATAGTACCTGTATGATAGTGAGTAACGATACGCCCGGTAGTCAGCATTAATGGATATTCTTTATCAGGAAGCTCAGCAGGTTCTCTATACTCAATTGGGGAAAACTTGCCCAAACCACGGGAAAACTTACCAACATGCAAAATAGGTGTCCCAGGATGATTTTCATTTGGACATGGCCATGGAATGCCACCGTCCTCCAACCGTTTATAACTAATACCAGCATAACTTGGTGTTAAAGATCTCATTTCATCAAATATATCTTCAGGAGAACTATAATCTGCTGGATAATCCATTGCCTTCATGATATCACGGAGTATTTGCCAATCTGGAAGACTATTACCTATTGGTTCTACAGCCTTACGAATACGCTGCACTGTACGATCAGTACTACTAAAAGTTCCATCTTTTTCAGCATAGGATACACCCGGAAGAACAACATCAGCAACTTCAGCTGTTTCAGTTAAGAAAATATCTTGAACAACCAAAAAATCCAAATGCTTTAAACAATGTTCCACATGATTTATATCCGGGTCGCTTCGCATTGGATTTTCACCAAATACATACAGCATTTTCACCTCATCTTTTTCAATTGCATTCAAGATAGATGGAATATTAAGTCCAACTTTATCGCTTAACTGAGCATTCCATGCTTTTTCGAATTTAGCTTTCACATCAGGATTAGTTACTGATTGGTAACCAGTGTAGACATTAGGCAAAGCTCCCATATCACATGCTCCTTGCACGTTATTCTGACCACGCAGAGGGTTAACTCCTCCTTTAGGCTTGCCAATATTACCAGTAAGCATCATGATATTTGCTGTAGATAGTACATTATCAACACCGGTAGTATGCTGCGTAATACCCATAGTATAATACAAAGCAGCAGCATCAGCCTTAGCAATAATTCTTGCCGCTTCTATTATCTTGTCTGCTGGAACCTTAGTTATACTTGATGCATACTTTGGCGTGAATTTCATTACAACTTCTTTGAAAGCCTCAAAATTCTCAGTTCTTTTAGCAATAAAGGCTTCATCAGCTAGTCCTTCTGTAAGTATGACATATGACATTCCATTTAGAAGTGCTACATCTGTACCTGGTTTATGCCGCAGCCAAACATCAGCATGTAATGCCACATCGGTTTTGCGAGGATCAGCCACTACGAGTTTAGTACCGCGCTCTTTAGCTTTTAACATTTTAATACCAATTATAGGATGACATTCTGTAGTATTTGTACCAATTGCAAAAATAGCATCTTTAGGTCCCATTTCATCAAGTTCATGTATTGAGTTTGTCATTGCTCCACTGCCAAATGCTGTGCCTAGACCAGACACTGTAGGAGCATGTCACAAACGAGCACAATGATCAACGTTATTAGTACCAATCACTGCGCGCATTAATTTTTGCATAAGATAGTTTTCTTCATTAGTACATCGTGCTGAACTAAAAGCTGCAACACTGTCAGAACCATATTCTTTTACAGTTTTTTTAATTTTAGAAGCAATAAAGCCAATTGCTTCTCCCCATGTAACCTCAACCAGCTTTCCTTCTTTTCTGATCAAAGGATTAGTTAAACGATCTTTATGATGCACAAAATCAAAGCCAAAACGGCCTTTTGAACAAAGTTTTCCTTGATTTACCGAATTTACATTATCATCTGGGGTTACACTAACAATTTTTCCATCTCTTATATTTAAGGAAAATGTGCATCCTGTTCCACAATAAGGGCAAGTAGTTAGTATACTTTTCATATTCTTACACTCCTTTCTTTAGGTTCATTTATTGTAGTTCTTTTTACCTGTGTTTCCACACAATTTAATATTATGACTAAAACATAGGCTGTTTCTTTTTAATGAAATTATAAATTTTTTAATTTATACCTAAACTTACCATATAATAATATGATAAATTTATTTTGAATTTTAGTAGAAACTATCTGTGTAAGTATTATATCATAAAATAATCTAAGTGAAAATGGTTTCATGAATCTTACATTTTATAGTATTTAAAGCTCTATTAACTTTTATTACAGTATATTTTAATATGGTCTTGTTATAAAATTCATTTATTGTAATAAATTAAATGAGATTACTATGATTAATGTAGATATATAATAAAGGTAATATTACTATATCTATTTTAGATGAAATTATATAAAATTAAAATAATTGATGTATAATGATATAAATATTTAATTGTATTAAAATTAAATATTTACCAACAAATCTTTAAGGAGGTTATTATGAATCTTTATAATGTAGTATCTATAGAAGAAGCAAAACGTATTATAGATTCTAAATTTCAATTAAATTTAGGGTCGGAATTAGTAGATATTAAAGAATGTAATGGCAGAATATTATCTAGGGATATTATATCATCTTCAAATATTCCAGGCTTTAAAAGATCTATGGTAGATGGATATGCGGTTAAATTTAAAGATCTTCAGGGTGCTAGTGAGAGCATGCCTTCTATGCTTAATTTAAAAGGAGAAGTTAAAATGGGCCAAATGCCTGCTGAATCTCTAGAATTTCCAGGAGAATGTATTTATATACCTACTGGAGGAATGCTTCCCAAGGGAGCTGATAGCGTTATTATGATCGAATATACTGACAAAATGGATGAAGTAACTGTACTTGCTAATAAAACGATTTCATTTGGCGAAAATGTATTAAATGAGGATGAGGATGTGGAATTAGGTGAAACTGTGCTTAAAAGAGGAACATTTTTTTCACCTTACAGCGTAGGTATGATGTCAAATTTAGGAATCACCCAAATACCTGTATTTTGTAAGCCGAAAGTTGGGATAATTTCTACAGGGGATGAAATTGTTGCACCTGAAAAACAGCCGCGTCCTGGTGAAATTAGAGATATTAATTCATATCTTATTTATTCTTCAGTTATTGAAGATGGTGGAGAACCTATATTGTATGGAGTAATTAAAGATAGCTATAAAGCATTATATGAAGCTGTTAAAAAGGCTTTAGAAGAATGTGATATGGTACTTGTATCTGGCGGCAGTTCTGTAGGAAAGAAAGATGAAACTGCAAGGGTTATTGAGGAGCTTGGAAATCCAGGAATACTTTTTCATGGGATATCCGTAAAACCAGGTAAGCCTACTATACTTGGTAAAGTAGAAGATAAACCTATATTTGGACTTCCGGGTCATCCGCTTTCTTGTGCTGTAGTTTACAGAATATTAGTTAGATATGTTTTACATACAATGATGAACTTACAGGAAACAGAATATCCTATTCCTTGCAAATTCAGTACAAATTATCATAAAGCTAAAGGTAGAGAAGAATATCTCCCAGTTATTATAGATAATATAAAAGGCGAATATAAAGCTGCACCTGTTTTGACTAAATCAGCAACTATAAGTGGATTTACGAAGGCGTGGGGTTATATAAAAATTGATAAAAATGTAGAAGGAATTTCTGAAAATCAAAAAGTATATGTTAATAAATTTTAGGGGTGATTTTTATGACACAAAAAGTATATCTATCAAATTATGAGTTAAAAGAAGCACTAAAAAAGTATTTTGATAACATAAAATCTTCTTTTTTAAATAAGGAATCAGTAAGTACAGATGAATCCCTTGGAAGGGTTACTTCAGAAGCAGTTTATTCAAAAATATCCTCTCCATTTTATAATTGTTCTGCTATGGACGGTATTACACTTCAAAGTTCAAGTACTATAGGAGCTTCTGAAAAAAAACCTATTATACTAGAAGAAGGCAAGGATTATTTAGTAGTGGATACAGGAGATCCAATTCCTAAAGAGTATGACTGCGTAGTAATGATAGAAGACATAGTAAAAGTGGATGAAGATAAAATTAAAATATATAAGAGTGCAGCACCTTGGCAGCACATAAGGCCATTAGGTGAAGACATAGTTGAAAGCCAGCTTATTGTACCTTCCGGTCATGTTGTAAGGCCAGTAGATATAGGCGCCATGTTAGCCGGAGGGGTAAATACTATTGAAGTTTATAAAAAGCCATTAGTAGGTATTATTCCAACAGGTACTGAATTAGTTGAGCCAGGAACAGATCTTAAAGTTGGAGATATAATTGATTTTAATTCAAGGGTGTTTAGTGCACAGGTAACTGAATATGGGGGAATACCAAGGAGATATGAAATAGTAAAAGATGATTATAACGTATTAAAAGAAACTTTAGAAAAGGCTGCTTTGGAATGTGATATAGTTGTAATAAATGCAGGATCTTCTGCAGGAAGAGAAGATTATACAAGTGATATTATATCTGATTTGGGAGAAGTTTATGTGCATGGGGTATCTATAAAACCGGGGAAACCTGTTATTATGGGAGAAGTTAAAAATAAACCGGTTCTTGGAATTCCTGGATATCCAGTTTCAGCCTATTTCATAATGGATAAAGTTCTTAAAAAAATAATAGAAGAATACCAGGGAATGAAACATGAAAAAGAGCAGATAGTAGAGGCCATTTTATCAAGAAGGATAATGTCTTCTTTAAAGTATTTGGAATTTGTAAGAATCAAACTTGGATATGTAGGAGAAAAGCTTATTGCCACACCACTTTCAAGGGGAGCAGGAGCTACCATGTCACTGGTAAGGGCAGATGGAATACTAGAAGTTCCTCAAAATGTAGAAGGTATTGAGGCGGGAACTAAAGTTGAAATAAGTCTTATGAAAGATATAGATGAAATTAAAAATACAATTGTCTGTATAGGAAGCCATGATCCTATATTAGATGTACTTTCTGACTTACTTCATGTGAAAAATCCTGATTATTATTTGTCATCAGCCCATGTGGGAAGTATGGGTGGAATAATGGCATTAAAAAATAAGGAAACTCATATTGCACCTATTCATCTATTGGATATGGAAAGCGGAGAATATAATATTTCTTATATTAATAAATACTTAAAAGATAAAAATATAGCTTTAGTAAAAGTAGTAAATAGAGTTCAAGGTCTTATGGTTCAAAAAGGAAATCCACTGGGACTTAAGGAAATTTCAGACATATCGAAAAAAGGTATACGGTTTGTAAATAGACAAAGGGGAGCAGGAACAAGGTTATTACTGGATTATTATTTAAAAAAGTTAGGTATTTCACCAAATGATATTAATGGATATGAAAGAGAAGAATTTACCCACCTGTCTGTAGCAGCAGCAGTGGCTAGTGGAGATGTAGACTGTGGTCTTGGAATATATTCAGCAGCAAAAATGATGGGACTTGATTTTATTCCAGTATGTAATGAAGAATATGATTTTGCAGTACCAGAGGAATATTTAAAAATGAAAACAATTAGAGAATTAATTGATGTTATGAAGAGTGACACGTTCTTAAAAGAATTAGATAGACTTGGAGGATATGAATATCCAAATATGGGGAAAGTAATAAGAACTGATTGTAACGGTAAATAAGTCTTTTTATAAATATGCTTGGCATAATTTATGCTTTAAGATAAATATATTTAATGTGATAAAGGAGGTGAAAACTTGAAAATAGAAGTTAGATTATTTGCTTACTTTAGAAAAGATAGAGATAAAAAATTGTTTTTAGAATTTGACGAGCCTGTAACACCTTCTGATATATTAGAAAAAATAAATATTAGTGAAGAAGAAGTGGCTATTTTACTTATAAACGGTAGGGATGGTAAAGCAAATACGAAACTTAATGACAAAGATGTCTTATCGTTATTCCCACCAGTAGGAGGCGGTTAAAGTTGGAACGTTATGTTAGAAATATGAAAACTCTGTCAAAAGAAGAAAATAATAATTTGAAGAAATTTAAAGTTTGTGTTGTAGGCTGTGGAGGAATTGGTGGTTATGTTATTGAAATGCTTGGAAGAATAGGAATAGGAAGTATTACTGCAGTAGATGGAGATGTATTTGAGGAATCTAATTTAAATAGGCAAATACTTTCAAGTACAGACACTATAGGTTTTAGCAAAGCACAGGAAGCAAAGGCTAGAATGGAAAAAGTAAATCCACTAATAGAGATAAAAGCATTAGAAAAAATGCTTACAGAAGATACTGCCTGCAGTATTTTAAGTAATCACGATGTAGTAGTAGATGCTCTTGACAGCATACCAGCAAGATTGTTACTTCAACGCAGCTGTAAAAAACTTAATATACCAATGGTTTATGGAGCTATAGCAGGATGGTATGCTCAAGTTACTACTATATTCCCAGGAGATGATACTTTAAATAAGATTTATAATGTAGATAAACGAACAGCCAAAGGAATTGAAAAGGAAATGGGTAATCCATCGTTTACACCAGCTTTAGCAGCTTCAATTCAAGTAAGTGAAGTAATAAAGATTCTTTTAGGTAGAGGAGAACTTTTAAGAAAAAAGATGGTTTTTATAGATCTTCTTTCAACTGAGTATGATATAGTTCCACTGGTATAAAATTGTACAATCAAGTATATTATAGGACTTTAAGTTTTTGATCCTAACGCTAAGTCTATGGAGATAAGACCAATGAGTATGTTATGAAAATGATGTGCTTTCCGTGTTTGAGAAGAAGATCATTGTAAATACTAATAAAATAGGTATGTGCTTTTGGCGCATGCCTATTTTTTATAAACAAAGTTCACAAAAAATTGATCCATATTGGAACGTTTTTAAAAAATAAAAATATTGTTGTCCATTATTTGAACGTTTTTCTAAAAGAAAAACAGTAATATTGTATTTTTTTTGAGCACTTTGGCAATAATAAGCAACATATTTATTATTATTAGTAGTGTAGAGAAATATATTGCTTATTATTTGAGCATTTTATTATAAAATAAAAAATGTTGCTAAATTATTTACTATGAATTCACTTGATAATCAACGCATTGTATGTGTTTTTGATTATTGAGTGTTTTTTTGTAACCATATTTGGCACAATGTATGCTTTATAAACTTTGTGAAGTAAATATATTTATACTAGGAGGAATTTCAATGTATGGTTACGATGGTAAAGTGCTGAGAATAAATTTAAAGGAAAGAACTTGCAAGTCAGAAGATTTAGATTTGGATAAAGCTAAAAAGTTCATAGGCTGTAGAGGACTAGGTGTTAAAACTTTATTTGATGAAATAGATCCTAAAATAGATGCATTATCACCAGAAAATAAATTTATAATTGTAACAGGTCCGTTAACTGGAGCTCCAGTTCCAACTAGTGGAAGGTTTATGGTAGTTACTAAAGCACCGCTTACAGGAACTATAGCAATTTCAAACTCGGGTGGAAAATGGGGAGTAGACTTGAAAAAAGCTGGCTGGGATATGATAATAGTAGAGGATAAAGCTGATTCACCAGTTTATATTGAAATAGTAGATGATAAGGTAGAAATTAAAGATGCATCACAGCTTTGGGGAAAAGTTACATCAGAAACTACAAAAGAGTTAGAAAAGATAACTGAGAATAGATCAAAAGTATTATGTATAGGACCTGCTGGTGAAAGATTGTCCCTTATGGCAGCAGTTATGAATGATGTAGATAGAACTGCAGCAAGAGGCGGTGTTGGTGCAGTTATGGGATCTAAAAACTTAAAAGCTATTGTAGTTAAAGGAACTGGAAAAGTAGCTTTAGCTGATAAAGAAAAAGTAAAAAAAGTATCTATAGAAAAAATTACAACATTAAAAAATGATCCAGTAGCTGGTCAGGGAATGCCAACTTATGGTACAGCCATACTAGTTAATATAATAAACGAAAATGGAGTTCATCCTGTAAAAAACTTTCAAGAATCTTATACTGATCAAGCAGATAAGATAAGTGGAGAAACTTTGACTGCTAATCAACTAGTAAGAAAAAATCCTTGCTACAGCTGTCCTATAGGTTGTGGAAGATGGGTTAAATTAAAGGACGGAACAGAATGTGGAGGACCAGAGTATGAAACAATATGGTGTTTTGGCTCTGACTGCGATTCGTATGATTTAGATGCTATAAATGAAGCTAATATGTTATGTAATGAATATGGTATTGATACTATTACTTGTGGTGCAACAATTGCTGCAGCTATGGAACTTTATCAAAGAGGATATGTAAAAGATGAGGAAATAGCTGGAGATAATTTATCACTCAAGTGGGGTGATACGGAATCCATGATTGGCTGGATAAAGAAAATGGTATATAGTGAAGGCTTTGGAGCAAAGATGACAAATGGCTCCTATAGACTTTGTGAAGGTTATGGAGTACCTGAGTATTCTATGACAGTTAAAAAACAAGAAATTCCAGCATATGATCCAAGGGCAATACAGGGACACGGTATTACTTATGCAGTTAACCCTAGAGGAGGCTGTCATATTAAGGGATATATGATTAACCCTGAAATATTAGGCTATCCTGAAAAACTTGATAGATTTGCATTAGATGGTAAAGCAGCCTATGCCAAATTATTTCATGATTTAACTGCTGTAATTGATTCTTTAGGATTGTGTATATTCACTACATTTGGACTTGGAATACAGGATTATGTAGATATGTATAATGCAGTAGTAGGAGGAGCTACTTATGATGCAGATTCACTATTAGAGGCAGGAGATAGAATCTGGACTCTTGAAAAAATGTTTAATCTTGCAGCTGGAATAGGCAGTGATCAAGATACATTACCAAAGAGACTTTTAGAAACTCCTATTCCAGATGGTCCATCAAAAGGAAGTGTTCATAGGCTAGATGTTCTTCTTCCAGAATATTACTCAGTACGAGGATGGAGTAAAGAGGGTATACCTACAGAAGAAACATTAAAAAAACTAGGGTTAGATGAATATATAGGTAAATTTTAGTCTGATTCCATAAACTAGAAATTAGACTTCATGTATTAAAGAAGATAGGCTCTCTCTATATATGAAGTCTGTTTTTTAATAGGAAGGTGTGAATTTGAGAATAGAAGTTAGATTATTTGATTATATATTTGCAAGAGTATTAAGTTGTGGTTGGATAAGTTTGGGAGATGAAATTTAGTTGTTATGATAAACTTCAATAGTAATAAGCAAAGCTTTGAAGGATTCATTGAATCTATACATGAAGGCATTATGATTTGTAACATTTATGGAAAAATTAAATTTGTAAATAGTGCTTTACTACAAATTACAGGATATAGTCAAGAGTGCATAATGGATATGAATATTCAAGATATGGTAGATAACTGGAATAATATAATAAGTAATATACATAATATAAGCATTCAACAGAATGTAGAAACTAGCATAAAATCTATTAAGAATGTACTTAAATTAAACTTAAATATATATCCATTATACACAAAAAAAATGGATGACAGGATAATTATAGTTGTTTTTAAAGAAATAAAAAAGAAAAGAAAATTAGAAGAAAGGCGATTAAAAGGCAAGGCTATATATACTTTTGACAAAATAATAGGGAGAAATAAGAACTTTTTAAATATAATAGAGTATTCAAAAAAGATATCTAATAGTAAGTCTACTATATTAATAACAGGAGAAAGTGGTACAGGAAAAGAAATTTTTGCTCAGGCTATACACAATTACAGTGATAGAAAAGAGAAAGTTTTTATGGCTGTTAATTGTGGCGCAATTCCGGAAAAACTTATAGAATCAGAACTTTTTGGATATGAGGAAGGTGCTTTTACAGGAGCTAAAAAGGGAGGAAATTTAGGTAAGTTTGAAATGGCAAATGGTGGGACTATATTTTTAGATGAAATAGGGGAAATGCCTGTTGACATGCAGGTAAAGTTATTAAGAGTTATAGAAGAGGGACTGATTGTAAGAGTTGGAGGGTACAAGCAAATACCCATAAATGTTAGAATAATTGCAGCTACAAATAAAAATTTAAAAGAAGAAGTTGAAAATAAAAATTTCAGAAGAGATTTATTTTATAGATTAAATGTTCTTCCTGTTCCACTCCCCCCTTTAAGGGATAGAAAAGACGATATTTGTTTATTAGTTGATTATTATATGAATAGAATAAGTAAGAAATTAAATAAAAGAAAAATAAAAATTACTAGTGATCAAATGGATAAGTTAGTACAGTATGAATGGCCTGGAAACATAAGAGAACTAGAAAATGTTATTGAATTTTTTATAAATATTGAACATGTAGATGAAAATGTTATTCAATCAGAAGGCTTATTTAAAGAACGTAAAGTGGAAAATAGTTATATATATTATGATGAAGATTTTATGTTTAATATGAACCTTGAAAATTTAGAAAAAACACATATAGAAAATGTAATAAGAAAGTTTAATGGAAATGTTACTTTAGCTGCCAAGGCTATGGGTATAGGCAGAAATACTCTTTATAGAAAAATCAAGAAATATAATATTTACTGTTCCATATAGAAGTACCATTCTAAATAGATATTATCATATTTGCATAAACTCTTGAAGAGATAGCAATAAGTAATTGTGGCAAAACTTATAAAAGTTAAAAGGCAATCTTTCAATGGAAAAAATAAATTTAAAACTGTTGTTATGATTGGAGGAATTATAATGAATGTAGCTATTTGCAAATCAGGCAACGTAGTTGTATCTAAGCCCGATGTAGAACTTTCACATAGAAGATGTAAAAATTTTAATATTGATTCACATCAGGTATTTAGTAAAAAAATAATAGACGATATTGAATTACAGAAAAGATTTGCAGCTAACAGAAATTTAATATTGACTGCAGCACCTTATATGGAGCAGTTGATTAATTTTGTAAAAGGATTTAATTTTTTTGTATTACTTACAGACGGAGAAGGATGCATATTAAATGCATTAGGTGATGAAAAAATACTCGAAGAAGCCTTTTCTTTAAAAATGATACCGGGAGCTTTTATGAATGAAGAAAATATTGGAACAAATGCTATGAGTGTAGTTATAAAAAGTAAGCTGCCAGTTCAAATTTCTGGAGATGATCATTTTATTAATGCATATCATAGGTGGACGTGTTCTGCGGCACCTATAAAAGATAATAAAGGAAAACTTATAGGTGTATTGAATCTTACTGGATATATTGAGTTTGTACATTCCCATACCCTTGGTATGGTTATAGCAGCGTCAAATGCTATAGAAGAAATGCTTAAAGTAGAAGAGTACAATAAGATTCAAGATATGAATTACAAGCATATAAAAAATATATTTAATTCCAGCCCTGTTGCTATAATAACCTCGGATATAAATGGTAAAATAAAAATTTGCAATAAAAAGGCACAGGATATGTTTGGCATAAGGGGTAATAAATTAGAGACAAACAATATGGAAGATATTATAGAAAACTGGAATAATATAAAAACACCTATATATTTAGGAGAAAGTACTTCAAAAGAAACAATTATTGTTGCACTAAGAAATAAGATTCAGTATCAAGTAACTACTAGTTCAATATACAATTGCGATGATGGTAATAATATTGAGATAGTTTATGTTTTTGAAAAAGTTAAAAAGATAAGCAAAAAGAATAATGGCCAGGCTTACTATACTTTTGATAAAATAATGGGTCAGGATGAAAACTTTACAAAAGTAATAAAATATGCAAAAAAGATTTCAGATAGTAAATCAACTATACTTATAATGGGGGAAAGTGGTACGGGAAAAGAAGTGTTTGCACAGTCCATTCATAATTACAGCATCAGGGTAGATGGACCATTTGTAGCTTTAAATTGTGGTGCTATCCCTAAACAACTTATAGAGTCAGAGCTTTTTGGATATGAAGAAGGAGCTTTTACAGGAGCCAAAAAGGGAGGCAACCTTGGAAAATTTGAATTGGCAGATGGTGGAACTATAATGCTGGATGAAATCGGAGAAATGCCCCTTGATATGCAGACAAAGCTCCTAAGAGTTGTGCAGGAAGGGGTAATAACGAGAATTGGAAGCTCAAAGTGTATACCTGTAGATGTAAGAATTATAGCTGTCACAAACAGAGATTTAAAAAAAGAAGTAAAATGTGGAAGGTTTAGAAAAGACTTATATTACAGATTAAATGTGCTGCCTTTATACTTACTTCCACTTAGAGAAAGAAAAAAGGATATACCCCTTCTCATTCAATATTTTGTTAAGAATATTTCACAAAAATTAAATAAAAAAGAGCCGGTTATATTAGGAGAGTACTTGAAGAAAATGATTAACTATAACTGGCCCGGGAATATAAGAGAATTGGAAAATTTGGTTGAATTAATTGTAAATACAGGATCTATACCAGCAGGTTATTTTACGGAAGAAGACTGTGATAATGAGGTACTTGTGGATATCAGTGATGAGTGTTTAAAGTTAGATTATATGGAAAAAGAACATGTAATTAAAGTATTGAAGAAGTTTAAGGGGAATATAACCCATTCAGCAGCAGCACTTGGTATAAGGAGAAATACTTTGTACAGCAAGATAAAAAAATATAAAATAGAGATATAAATTTTTTATGCAGAGAGGAAAGAGAGGCTGTTGTAGATTTTAGGGGAGGTGCTATTGACTTGGCACCTGTTTTTTTCACAGCCTCATGTGTCTTTTATATTATTGTTTTTAAAAATTTGCTTTAATAGCTTGTGTTTTGGAAAATTGAGAACTTCATACTTTTCACCCTGCTCAATGACTTTGCCTTTGTCCATGAATATAATGTAATCTGCTATCCTTTCAGCCTGCAATAAATCGTGGGTAACTAAAATAGCAGTTCTTTTTTCTTGAGACATAGTTTTTATAAGCTTTTCAGATTTTAAAATATTTTCAATATCCATACTAGCAGTAGGTTCATCCAAAAAAGTCACCTTAGTTTCTAAAATAGCTGTCCTAAGTAGTGCCACTTTTTCTTGTTCTCCTCCTGATAGTTCTCTAGCATTTTTATGCAGTAAATCATCTACTACCAGGTGTTTTAAATAAGTATTTATTCTTTTTTCAATTATTTCTTTACTAAATTTTCTAAACTTTAATCCCATTGTTATATTTTCAATCACTGAACAATTAAATAAGTATGGTTTTTGAAGCATGACTGATATATCTTTTTTTACAAAATTAATAGAATTATAGTTATCATAACTTACTTTTCCCCTAGTGAATGTATCAAGTCCTGAAATGCATTGCAAAAGAGTACTTTTACCACTACCATTTAAGCCCATCAGTACGTAAGTATATCCTTCTTTAAAATCTAATTCATCTATATGGAGGACTTCTTTTCCATTGAATTCTTTACTACTGTTTAGTACTCTAATATTCATAAATTCACCTACTTTTATTAGTATTGTCAAAAACTTTTTGGATTACTTGTTTGATTTACTGAGTTTATGTAAAATAAAGTTAACCATAAAAGAAACAATAAGTAATATACAACCTATTGTTACAGCTTCATTAAAGTTACCTTGGCCTGTTTCTAAAGCTATATAAGTAGTCATAACTCTTGTCTCACCTTTTATATTTCCGCCTACCATCATAACTGCACCAACTTCAGAAATTGCTCTTCCAAAACCAGCTGCTATTATAGATAAAAGTTGAGCTTTACATTCTTTTATGATTAAAATTAAAGTATCCCTATTTTCTGCACCTAGAGCGATGCAATTTTTCCTTATTTCTATTCCACGGATGCTTATTGTTGAAACAGTAAGCCCAAATATTATTGGAAATACAAGCAAACTTTGGGCGATAATCATTGCAGTAGGCGTAAATAGCAGTTTAAAAGCACCTAAAGGTCCTTTCCTAGAAAGAAGAAGATATACAATTAAACCCATTAATACTGGTGGAATACTCATAAGAGTTTCAAACAATCTTAAAATGTATTTTTTTAGTCTAAAGTTCTTTAAAGCAGTAGGTATGGCTAGAGTCATACCTACTGCTGAGGCCATTAATGTAGACGTAATTGAAACAAATAAGGATAATAATGTTATTTCTATAACTTCTCTCAAATAGCTCATTTAATCACCTATTTTTTTGCATTAGGCACAAATAATGATGTGCCATACTTATCCTTTCCGTATTCACCTATGAGCTTTTGACCTTTGCTAGAGAGCATCCATTTGATAAATTCATTTGACTCGTCAGTTTTAATTTTGTTTTTCTCTGGATTTAACCTTATTAATGAATATTGATTTAATAGGTTACTTGACTTTTCAGTAACAATGGTTAAATTTAATTTATCTTTC
The DNA here is from genome assembly GCF_004006395.2 of Clostridium sp. AWRP. Lineage (NCBI taxonomy): Bacteria > Bacillati > Bacillota > Clostridia > Eubacteriales > Clostridiaceae > Clostridium > Clostridium sp. AWRP. Next base: position 2,217,348 of record NZ_CP029758.2, read on the forward strand.
ATAGATAGGTATGTAGCCCTATCTGTTAAGGTATAAGCTTTTTTTTCATCTGCCATCTGAAGTACTGCACCCATTCCTTTTCCTGCTGAAATATACCATGTACCACTAGGAGTTATTCCTGCTTCTTTCCATATATTGTTTTCTTTTGTATTAGTACCTGATTTATCTCCTCTTGATATAAAGGGAGAGTTACTACTGCTAATTAGTTTGAATGCAGCTACTGCATCTTTTGGAGCTCTTTCCTTAAGTTTTGCAGGATCATCTTTTGGTCCTACGATTACAAAATCATTATACATTACTTCAAGCCTTTCAGTTCCATATCCTTCTTTAACAAATTGTAATTCCTGCTCTTTTGCATGTACGAGTAATGCATCTGCATCTCCACGTTTAGCTACTTCCATAGCTTCACCAGTTCCTTTGGCAAGTACCTTAACTTTAATTCCTGTATCTTTTTCAAATTTTGGAAGCAAATAATCTAAAAGTCCTGAATCTTGGGTACTTGTTGTAGTTGCTAATACTATACTTTTATTTTGAGTTTGAGTTTGAGTTTGGTTTTGATTTAAACATGCGTTCATAGTAAATAATAGAGTAATACAAAACAATATAATCAATAATGTTTTAAAATGTAAATTTTTTCGTAATTTTAGCATAAGAAATCTCCTTCCACTTTAACTAATGTTAAAAAATAATTAATTTAATATACACTAAATGTAAGTATATGCTTATAGAATTAATTATATGTATAGAAATATAATTATACGTGTATAGTAAACATACAGATCAAATTTAATAAGATCTATCATAAGAGTATTAAATTTTGGTTGGATAAGGTCAGGAGATGAAATTCAGTTGTTATGATAAATCTCAATAGTAGTAAACAAAGCTTTGAAGGATTTCTTGAATCCATACCTGAAGGCGTTATGGTTTGTAACATTTATGGAGAAATTAAATTTGTGAATACTACTTTACTAGAAATTACTGGATATAGCCTCCAATTTATAATGAATATGAATATGGAAGATATGTTAGATAATTGGAGTAATATAATAGATAATATACATAATACAAATATTCAAGAGGATATAGAAACTACCGTAAAATCTATTAACAATATACTTAAGTTAAATTTAAGTATATATGTATTATACACAGAAAAAATAGATGACAAGATAATCATAGTTGTTTTTAAAGAAATAAAAAAGGAAAGAAAATTAGAAGAAAAGCGGCTAAAAGGTAGAGCAATATATACTTTTGACAAAATAATAGGGAAAAATAAAAACTTTTTAAAGATAATAAAGTATTCTAAAAAGATAGCTAATAGTAAGTCTACTGTATTAATAACAGGAGAAAGTGGTACAGGAAAAGAAATTTTTGCTCAGGCTATACACAATTACAGTGATAGAAAAGAAAATGTTTTTATGGCTGTTAATTGTGGTGCAATTCCGGAAAAACTTATAGAGTCTGAACTTTTTGGATATGAGGAGGGTGCTTTTACAGGAGCTAAAAAGGGAGGAAACCCAGGTAAATTTGAAATGGCAAGCGGTGGAACTATTTTTTTAGATGAAATAGGTGAAATGCCTGTTGAAATGCAAGTAAAGCTATTAAGAGTTATAGAAGAAGAAGTAGTTGTAAGAATTGGAGGATACAAGCAAATACCCATAAATGTTAGAATAATTGCAGCTACAAATAAAAATCTGAAGGAGGAAGTTGAAAATGGAAATTTTAGAAGAGATTTGTTTTATAGATTAAATGTTCTTCCTATTCATCTTCCTTCTTTAAGGAATAGAAAAGACGATATTTATCTATTGGTTGATTATTATATGAATAGAATAAGTAGAAAATTAAATAAAAGAAAAGTAGAAATTACTGATGACCAAATGAATAAATTAGTACAATATAATTGGCCTGGAAACATAAGAGAATTAGAAAATGTTATTGAGTTTTTTATAAATATTGAGCATATAGATGAGAGTGTTGTTAAGACAGATAGTTTATATAAAGAACATAAAAGGAAAGGCAGTTATATATACTATGATGAAGATTTTATGTTTAATATGAACCTTGAGAGTTTAGAAAAATCACATATAGAAAATGTAATAAAAAAGTTTAAGGGAAATGTCACTTTAGCTGCCAAGGCTATGGGGATAGGTAGAAACACTCTTTATAGAAAAATTAAGAAATATAATATTTACTGTTCCACACTGGAACATGATTCCAAAACGTAACACTATTATAGATCCTCTTTGGAACAACAACCGTTTACATAAGATCTAAATTGGGGAAATGAGTATGATTAGTATAGGTGAAAATATTTGGCATGATTCTTGCTTTAAGTATATACAAATATACTTTTAGGAGGAATTTGTTTATGTACGGTTACAATGGCAAAGTATTAAGAATCAATTTAAAGGAAAGAACTTGTAAGGCAGAAGATTTAGATTTAGGAAAAGCTAAAAAGTTTATAGGATGCAGGGGCTTAGGAGTTAAAACTTTATTTGATGAAGTAGATCCTAAGGTAGATGCATTATCTCCAGAAAATAAATTTATAATTGCTACGGGACCTTTAACAGGAGCACCGGTTCCAACAAGCGGAAGATTTATGGTAATCACTAAATCACCTCTTACAGGAACTATAGCAATTGCAAATTCAGGTGGAAAATGGGGAGCAGAATTGAAATCAGCTGGATGGGATATGATAATAGTAGAAGATAAGGCTGATTCTCCAGTTTATATTGAAATAGTAGATGATAAAATAGAATTCAAAGATGCATCACAGCTTTGGGGAAAGCTGGCATTAGAAACTACAAAAGAATTAGAAGGATCAGATCGCAAGAAGTCCAAAGTGTTATGTATAGGACCAGCTGGTGAAAATTTATCATTTATGGCAGCTGTAATGAATGATGTTGATAGAACTGCAGGAAGAGGCGGCGTTGGTGCAGTTATGGGATCAAAGAACCTGAAAGCTATCGTAGTTAAAGGAAGTGGAAAAGTAAAATTATTTGATGAGGAAAAAGTAAAAGCTGTAGCACTTGAGAAGACAGGTATTTTGAGAAAAGATCCAGTAGCTGGAGGTGGACTTCCAACTTATGGTACAGCTGTACTTGTTAATATAATAAATGAAAATGGAGTACATCCGGTAAAGAATTTTCAGGAAGCTTATACTGATGAAGCAGATAAAATAAGTGGAGAAACACTTACAAAAGATCGCTTAGTAAGAAAAAATCCTTGTTATAGATGCCCTATAGCTTGTGGAAGATGGGTTAAATTAAAGGACGGTACAGAATGCGGAGGACCTGAATATGAAACATTATGGTGCTTTGGATCTGATTGTGGTGCATATGATTTAGATGCTGTAAATGAAGCAAATATGTTATGTAATGAATATGGTTTAGATACTATTTCCTGTGGTGCAACTATTGCAGCAGCTATGGAACTTTATCAGAGAGGATACATAAAGGATGAAGAAATAGCAGGGGATAACCTATCTCTTAAATGGGGAGATACAGAATCAATGGTTGCCTGGGTAAAGAAAATAGCTCTTAAAGAAGGCTTTGGTGCAAAGATGGCAGATGGATCCTATAGACTTTGTGAATCCTATGGTGTACCAGAGTATTCCATGACAGTAAAGAAACAAGAAATTCCAGCATATGATCCAAGAGGAGTACAGGGACATGGTATTACTTATGCAGTTAACAATAGAGGAGGATGTCATATTAAAGGATACATGATTAGTCCTGAAATACTAGGTTATCCAGAAAAACTTGATAGATTTGCATTGGAAGGTAAAGCAGGTTATGCAAAAGTATTCCATGATTTAACTGCTGTAATAGATGCTCTTGGCTTATGTATATTTACTACCTTTGGTTTAGGAGCACAGGATTATGTAGATTTATATAATGCAGTAGTAGGAGAGGACCCTCATGATGTTGATTCTATAATGCAAGCTGGTGATAGAATTTGGACTCTTGAAAAATTGTTCAATTTATCAGCTGGAATAGACAGCAGCCAGGATACTTTGCCAAAGAGACTTTTAGAAGAGCCTATTCCAGATGGTCCATCTAAAGGAGAAGTTCATAGGTTAGACGTACTTCTTCCAGAATATTACTCGGTACGTGGATGGGATAAAAATGGTATACCTACGGAGGAAACGTTAAAGAAATTAAGATTAGATGAATATGTAGGTAAATTTTAGTTTAATTAATTAGAGATTAGACTTCATGTATTAAAAAGACATCTTGTCTCTGTATATGAAGTCTATTTTCTTAGCCTAAGGAGGTGAAAACTTGAAAATAGAAGTTAGATTATTTGCTTACTTTAGAAAAGATAGAGATAAAAAATTGTTTTTAGAATTTGACGAGCCTGTAACACCTTCTGATATATTAAAAAAGATAAATATTAAGGAAGAAGAAGTAGCTATTTTACTTATAAACGGTAGGGATGATAAAGCAAATACGAAACTTAATGACAATGATGTTTTATCATTGTTTCCACCAGTAGGAGGCGGTTAAATTGGGACGTTATGATAGAAATATGAAAACCCTATCAAAAGAAGAAATGGAAAAAGTAAATCTGCTAATAGAAGTAAAAGCATTAGAAAAAATGCTTACAGAAGATAATGCCTGCAGTATTTTAAGTAATCATGATGTAGTAGTAGATGCTCTTGACAGCATACCAGCAAGATTGATACTTCAACACAGCTGTAAGAAACTTAATATACCAATGGTTTATGGAGCTATAATAACGTAAAATGGAATTGTTGCTATGATTGGAGGAATTATAATGAATGCAGCTATTTGCAAATTAGGCAATGTAGTTGTATCCAAATCAGATATAGAGCTTTCACATAAAAGGTGCAAAAAGTTCCTTATTGACCCACATCAGGTATTTAGTAAAAAAATAATGTATGATGTTGAATTGCAAAAAAGATTTGCAGCTAACAGAAATTTGATATTAACTGCAGCACCTTATATGGAATATTTGGTTAATTTTGTAAAGAAATTTAATTTTTTTGCGTTACTTACAGATGAAGAAGGATGTATATTAAATGCATTAGGTGATGAAAAAATACTTTCAGAAGCCCTTTCTTTGAAAATGGTGCCAGGAGCTTTTATGAATGAAGAAAATATAGGAACAAATGCTATGAGCATGGTTATAAAAAGCAAACTGCCAGTTCAAATATCTGGAGATGATCATTTTATTAATGCATATCATAAGTGGACATGTTCTGCGGCACCTATAAAAGATAATAAAGGGAAACTTATAGGAATTTTGAGTCTTACTGGATATATCGAGTTTGTACATTCCCATACACTTGGTATGGCTATAGCAGCATCAAATGCTATAGAAGAAATGCTTAAAGTAAAAGAGTACAACAAGATTAAAAATATGAACTATAAATATATGGAGAACATATTTAAATCCAGTCCTATTGCTATAGTAAGTTCTGATGTAGATGGAAAAATTAAAATTTGCAATAAAAAAGCTCAAGATATGTTTAGCACTACAAACAGCAAATTAGAAACACATAAAATGGAAGATATCATAGAAAACTGGAATGATATAAAGGCATCCATATGTTTAGGGGAAAGTGATTTAAGAGAAACAAATATAGCAGTAGCGAAAAACAAAACTCAATATCAGTTAACTACTAGTTCAATATATAATTGTGAAGATGATAATATTGAGATAGTATATGTTTTTGAGGAAATCAAAAGAGTAAATAAAAGAGGAAATGGAGAGGCTTATTATACTTTTGATAAAATAATGGGTCAGGATGAAAACTTTACAAAAGTAGTAAATTATGCAAAAAAGATTTCAGATAGTAAATCAACTATACTTATAATGGGAGAAAGTGGTACTGGAAAAGAAGTGTTTGCACAATCAATTCATAATTATAGTAGAAGAGTAAATGGACCATTTGTAGCTTTAAATTGTGGTGCCATCCCTAAACAACTTATAGAGTCTGAGCTTTTTGGATATGAAGAGGGGGCTTTTACAGGAGCTAAAAAAGGTGGAAATCTTGGGAAATTTAGATTGGCAGATGGTGGAACTATAATGCTGGATGAAATTGGAGAAATGCCTATGGATATGCAGACAAAGCTTTTACGGGTTGTACAGGAGGGTGTAATAACAACAATTGGGAGTTCAAAGTCTATACCTATAGATGTAAGAATTATAGCTGCCACCAATAGAGATTTAAAAAGGGAAGTAGAAGCTGGAAGATTTAGAAAAGACTTATATTACAGATTAAATGTGCTGCCTCTATTTTTACCTCCACTTAGAGAAAGAAAAAAGGATATACCTCTTCTTATTGAATATTTTGTTAAGAATATTTCACAAAAATTAAATAAAAAGGAGCCAGTTATATTAAAAAAATATTTGAAGAAAATGATTAAATACAACTGGCCTGGGAATATAAGAGAATTGGAAAATTTGGTTGAGTTAATTGTAAATACAGGATCTATACCTGCAGATTATTTTGCAGAAGAAAATTGTGATAATGAAGTACTTGTGGATGTTAGTGATGACTGCCTAAAATTAGATTATGTGGAAAAAGAACATGTAATTAAAGTATTGAAGAAATTTAAGGGCAATATAACCCATTCAGCAGAAGCACTTGGTATAAGAAGAAATACTTTGTACAATAAGATTGAAAAGTATAATATAAAGATATAAAATTTTTTATAATGTTGGCTAAAAAAACTGTTTTAGTAACTTATGTTTTGTAATATAAAAAAATACCCTATAGAGTTTTTAATATACCTCTATAGGGTATTTTTTTAATATTTCTTTCAAAAATTAATCAAAGAGGAATCAATATTGATTCATATAATATTATGTACAAAATTTGATTATTTATCCGATGACTACCTGCTCTAATACTCCCACGCACTCTGTGAAAGCGACTGTCACCAAATCAAAGAATTTGGGACATCTGCTTTTTCCTAAGTGTGAGTAAAGAGCAGCTACGTCCCTGGATAACGATTTTTCCTAAAGGATAACGCCTTCTAAGTGCTAAAGCACTAAGAATCCTGTTAATAAGCATCAGGTGGAGTCAAAACTCCATCTGATGCCAAGAACTCTGTTTATTATAGGGGTAATAACACATAGTCATCAAGCTAAAGAACGAAAATAATAGATTAAATTAGTTATATTAATACTATACAACAATTAAATTCAGCTAAATTCATATTAAATTCAGTTTATATTGATATATCTGTTAAGCTATAATACAATGTTATTAAAAGGTAAGTAATAAAGGCGAGGTGTTACATTTTGGATAACAATATATTAAACCTTGAACAGGCTATTGATTTTTTAGGAGTAAGTGAAAAAACTTTAATCAAATTATTGCGTGAAGAACATGTTCCTGCAAGAAAAATTGGGCGTGAATGGCGCTTCAATAAACAGGCACTGATAGATTGGATTGCGTCTGGAGATTCTATAGATTATATCAATCAAAGTGAACGATACATTGTTTCAGAGGATATTTCGGGTGAATCTACTGTGCTATTTGACAAAATTGATGAAACTCTGAAAACAGTGAAGGAGCACGGCTATAACATAAAATCAATTCTGAAACAACTCGACGAAGATATAGAAATCCCTGATAATTCCACGCTGCGTATCAGTTATAAACAGCAGAGAGAAGTTGAAAAATTGGAATTTAAAGTGTTCTGGGATTTGCGGGAGAATTCTAAGTTTGAATCAAATAAAAAATAATCTATATATCAAAAATTATGAATGTTAATTATTTTGTATATAACTCAACAGAAGCCATCAGACAAATAGAAAGAAGGAAATTTTAATGTGGGTATTATTTGCATTTGGTTCAGCATTTTTTGCTGGCATTACAGCTATTTTAGCTAAGATAGGAATAAAACAAACAGATTCTAATCTGGCAACTGCAATCAGGACTATTGTTATATTAATTTTTTCATGGCTTATAGTTCTTGTTGTTGGTTCCCAAAATATGATTTATCAAATAAGTGGACAAAGCTTACTTTTTTTGATATTGTCAGGACTGGCAACAGGGGCTTCATGGCTTTGTTATTTTAAAGCTCTTCAGCTTGGGGATGTAAACAAAGTAACACCAATTGATAAATCAAGTACAGTATTGACTATTATTTTAGCTTTTATCCTATTAGGGGAAAAAATTACCTGGATAAAATTCATTGGGATGTGTGCTATAGGAATAGGCACATACATGATGATAACTAAGAAGAAAGTAAGAAACAAAGAAATTATGGATAGCAGATGGCTATTTTATGCTGCGTTGTCAGCGGTGTTTGCAAGTTTGACTTCAATTCTTGGAAAAGTGGGAATCAGTGGAGTTGAATCAAACTTAGGAACTGCAATCAGAACCGTTGTTGTATTAATTATGGCGTGGGTAGTAGTTTTTGTTTCGAAAAAGCAAAATGAAATTAAAAATATTGATAAAAGAAGCTGCCTATTTATTTGTCTTTCAGGAATTACAACAGGATCTTCGTGGCTTTGCTACTATAGAGCTTTACAAAAAGGTCTTGCAAGTGTAGTTGTACCTATAGATAAATTGAGTATTGTTATTTCAATTGTATTTTCATATTTCATTTTAAAAGAAAAACTTACGAAAAAATCATTTTGGGGATTAATAATAATTGTAATAGGTACTTTAGTACTTTTGATAAAATAGTTTTCGTCTGTCAAGATATATTTACATATCCCTTTGATACAATAATTAAGATTTGTAGTATAATTATGTATTAGAAATGCGTAGGGTATAAATTTTGATAAAAATACTTATGGAAAAAGGTGATTACATGCTTAAGATAGGTTCACATGTTTCAATGAATGGAAAGGATATGCTTTTAGGTTCTGTAAAAGAAGCTCTTTCTTATGGTGCAAATACTTTTATGTTTTATACAGGAGCACCTCAAAATACTTCTAGAAAACCCTTAGAAAAGCTTAGAATTGACGAAGCAATAGAAAAAATGAATGAAAACGGTATTGATGAAATAGTAGTTCATGCTCCTTATATTATAAATATAGGAAATAGTATAAAGCCTGCTACTTTTGAACTTGGAGTGAATTTCTTAAGACAAGAAATAGAAAGAGCTTCTGCTATAAAAAAAGTGAAACAGCTTGTGCTGCATCCTGGTGCGCATGTAGGGGCAGGCACGGAAGTTGGAATAGCACAGATTGTAAAAGGATTAAATGAAGTTATAACTGGAGATCAGACTGTACAGATAGCGCTTGAAACCATGGCAGGAAAAGGATCAGAATGTGGAAGAAATTTTGAGGAAATTGCAAAAATAATAGATGGAGTAAAATATAACGAAAAAATTACAGTTTGTTTTGACACCTGCCATATTAACGATGCCGGATATAACGTAGCAGAAGATTTTGACGGGGTATTGAATGAGTTTGATCATATAGTAGGTATAGATAGATTAAAAGTAATTCACTTAAATGACAGTAAAAATCCTAAAGGAAGTAGAAAAGACAGGCATGAAATGATTGGATTCGGCAGCATTGGATTTGATGCACTTTCTTATGTGGCAAATCATGAAAATTTAAAAGATGTTCCTAAAATTTTAGAAACACCTTATCTAGCAAATACTGAAGGGGTAAAAAGACCTCCTTATAAGTATGAGATTGCTATGCTTAAAGCTAAAAGGTTTAATGAAAATATTAAACAAGATATATTTGCAAATTAATTAATACAATTTTCCCCTAAATAAACAGAGTTCTTGGCATCAGATGGAGTTTTGACTCCACCTGATGCTTATTAACAGGATTCTTAGTGCTTTAGCACTTAGAAGGCGTTATCCTTTAGGAAAAATCGTTATCCAGGGACGTAGCTGTTCTTTACTTCCACTTGGAAAAAAGCAGATGTCCCAAATTCTTTGATTTGGTGACAGTCGCTTTCACAGAGTGCGTGGAAGTATTAGAATAGGTAGTCATCGGATAAATTATCACAGATATGAAAAATATATACATATTATATGTTATAATTTATATATTACAATAATTTTATTATTTACCATCTTATATCATCTTTAGTATAAGCTAAAATGAATTTAGGGGAGATATTTTATGAATGAAAAAAAGAGATTTAGTATTACAAGATATACTATTCTTATAGCAATTATGATAATTATTTTTTTAATAATAATTGTAAGGCTTTTTTTTCTTCAAGTAGTGCAAGGCGCTGAATACAAGGAAAAGGCAAGCAATAAATCTATAAAAGAAATTTCAGACATAGCTCCAAGAGGGAAAATCTTGGATTCTAAGGGCAATATTTTAGCTGCCAGCACCCAGGGATACATGTTGATATATAATCAGACTAATAATAAGGATAAAGTTTTTTTCAGTACTATGAATAAGGTATTTAAAATATTGGATGATAGTGGTGAGAGTCAGCGGGATGATTTTGAACTAAAAGTGAATCCTTATAGATTTGAATTTAGAAGTGATGATGAGGATACAAGAAAAAATCTTGAAATTAAGTTTAAAAGAGATCGGGGATTAAATGAGGACTTAGAAAAAAATATCAGGAAAAAAAGCAAGAATATATCTGATGATGAACTTAAAGTACAGGTTAATAAAGAACTTTTGAATATGTCTCCAGAGGATACCTTCAAAAAGCTTATGAAACGATATGGTATAAGTAGTACTTATCCTCTTGAACAACAGAGAAGACTCATGATTATAAAAGACACCTTAAAAATGAATAGCTTTTTAGGATATAAACCTGTTATTGTGGCCAGCAATATAAAAAAGGAAACTGCCTTTAAATTTTTGCAAATATTAAATGAACTCCCAGGAATGGATGTAACTACAGAACCTATAAGATCTTATCCAAATGGAGATTTAGGATCCAACTTTTTAGGGTACATATCAAAAATATCTTCTAGTTATGAAAAATATACAGAAAAAGGATATGATGTAAATAGTGATTACGTAGGGCAAGCGGGAATTGAAGGAGCTCTTGAGGACAGACTAAAAGGATCAAAAGGTGGAAAGATAGTAAAGTTGAATAAAAATGGGAAAATAACTGAAGAACTTGGGGAAAAGGAATCGTGTCCTGGACAGACAGTACAGCTTACTATAGATACAAATGTACAAAAAGCTGCAGAAAATTCCCTTGAAAGTACTCTGGCAGATCTTAGGCGTAATCCTTATGAGCAGCCAGGATCAAATACTTCAAATGCTACAAGAGGAGCAGCTGTAGCAGTAAATGTCAATACGGGAGCAATAATAGCAATGGCTCAAGTACCAAGATATGATCCAAATTTGTTTACGGTACCAGGAAATTTGAGTTCGGAAATGTACAATAAATATTTCAACCCTAATCTAGAACAATTTGGAAGAAATTATATTGAAACACGAGGAATTACATCTAATTATCCAGGAGAAAGTGAGGATGAAGTGTTAAATGAACTTTTCCCAATTGATAAAAGCATAAAGAACAATACTACTATGAGAAAGGATGTATATGACATATACCCAAAACCTTTTTATAATTATGCCACTCAATCTCTTATTCCTCCAGGTTCTACTTTTAAACCCATAACTGCTATTGCAGGTCTTGAAACTGGAGTTATAACTCCAGATTTTACTGTAGATGATCAAGGTAAATTTGATCAGGGAGGAAAAATAGTAGTGTTTAAGTCGGATGGCCCTCAAGGAGTTGTAAATCTTATAAGTGCCATAGAGAAATCCAGTAACCCCTATTTCATGACAGTGGCAGAAAAGCTTAGAAATGCGCTTGGAGATAATATTCTGGCAAAATATGCATGGAAATTTGGACTGGGTATAGATCCAAACAGTAATGTTAAAGCTGCTACGGGAATAGAGATATCAGAAAAGTTTGGGCAAGTATATAATACTGTGTCGAATAAAAATGCTTATGCTAGCACTTATCTTTGGAAAACTATGTCTGTACTTAAAAATGGGCAAGATGACTACGGACACAAGATTGTTACAGTAGATTTATATGATAACGATAATGATTCAAAAGAAACAACACAAATTAAAAATAATATTAAAAATCTTATAAAAGATTGTATAAAAAATGGAACTAGTTCTTTTGACAAATCAAAATATAAGGAATTATTTTCAGAACTTACATCAAAGGATGCTAATAATAAAAAGGATATTAGTGACAGCCAAATGAATAGTTTAATTAGTGCAATATATAGTATTACTATTTCAGATGCCAATGCACAACTAAAAGTACCTGCAAACATAGAAAATGCTGCTATAGGTCAAGGATTAAATCAATTTACGCCTCTTCAAATAGTGAATTATGTTGCAACTCTTGCAAATGGAGGTACTAGATATAAACTCCACTTGGTAGATCAATACCTAGATACAGATGGAAAAGTAATTAAAAAAATCAAGCCAGAGGTTATAAAAAAAACTGGTGTCAGTGCTGCAAATTTGGAATCTGTCAAAGAAGGAATGAATGCCGTTAATGAAAATGGTACAGCATCTAGTGTATTTAATGGATTCCCAATAAGTGCAGCAGGTAAAACAGGTACTGCTCAAAGTCTTGGTAATCAAGAACAAGTTGGAAGAACCGACTATGCAGAGTATGTAGGATTTGCTCCTAGTGATAAACCAAAGATAGCAGTATGTGTGGTTTTATTTGATGGTGGTCACGGAGGAGTTGGTGCAGCTTCTGTAGCCAAAGACATTTATTCTTCATACTTTAACATAAATAGTAAAATTAAATAAATATTCATTGCTGCAGTACTATATTCTACTGTTTGAATAGTGTACTTAAATGCTCCTCTAGGTTTAACAAAAATTTGTGGTTATTATATCTCAGATAAGGAAAGTATATTAGTTATTAGAAGCTATTGAATCAGAAGAAATTGATGGTAATGAGCAGGTTTTTGAGGAACAGTTAAGAGGAGATGTAGTGTAAATTGAGAGATGATTATAGGAATCTATTTAAATCCATAATAAAGTCATATTATAGCGGAAATTTTGAAGAAGAAGTGATGTCGTTTTTATTAGAGTCTAAAATAGATAAACAAGAATTGTGTAAGATTATATCTACATTGTGCGGCACTAATGTAGATTACAGTTCTAACTTTATAGAAAATTTGAAAAAAGCAATAAAGTCTTATAAACAAGATGGTAAAGTAATCAATAAAGTTAAAGACTGTTCCATGGAATGTATGGATGAAAAAGGTGAGATATTATGTCAAAAAACATGCCCTTTTGATGCAATTTCTATAGACAATAACAAAAATTGTGCTTACATAGATAAAGAAAAGTGTACTGATTGTGGTTTTTGTGTAGATGTTTGTCCTACTGGGGGAATAATGGATAAAGTTCAGTTCATTCCTCTTTTCGATATTTTAAAAAGCAAATCTCCAGTTGTGGCTATAGTGGCTCCTGCCATAATAGGACAGTTTGGGGAGGATGTTACTATGGATCAACTTAGGACTGCTTTTAAAAAACTGGGATTTACTGATATGATTGAAGTGGCATTTTTTGCAGATATGCTTACTTTAAAGGAATCTATTGAATTTGACAATCATGTAAAAAATGAAAAAGATTTTATGATAACTTCCTGCTGCTGTCCTATGTGGGTGGCTATGGTAAAAAAGGTATACAGTAATTTGGTTAAACACGTATCTCCTTCTGTATCTCCAATGGTTGCAGGAGGAAGAGTACTTAAAAAGTTAAGTCCTTACTGCAAGGTAGTGTTTATAGGTCCATGTATTGCTAAAAAATCTGAAGCAAAGGAAGGAGACATAAAAGGAGCAATAGATTTTGTACTTACTTTTGAAGAATTAAGAGATATATTTGATGCTTTTCATATAGTTCCATCTAAACTTGAAGGAGATTTTTCCTCTAAATATTCTTCTAGAGGGGGAAGATTATATGCCCGTACAGGTGGAGTTTCTATTGCAGTAAGCGAAGCTGTGGAAAGAATTTTTCCTGAAAAGCATAAACTATTTAGTGCAATTCAGGCAAATGGCATTAGAGAATGTAAAGAAATGCTTACCAAGGTGCAAAATGGAGAGATAAAAGCTAATTTTATTGAAGGAATGGGCTGCATTGGTGGATGTGTAGGTGGTCCCAAAGCAATTGTACTTAAGGATGAAGGTAGGGATCGAGTAAATAAATTTGCACAAGATTCTGAAATAAAAGTTGCTGTAGATAGTGAATGTATGCATGGAGTATTACATGCTTTGAATATACATTCTATAGATGATTTTAAGGATGAGAAAAAAATAGAATTATTGGAACGAAAATTTTAATTTTATAGAGAGTTTCTAAACCAAAAATAAACTTATGCTCCGAATATTTTACAACCACAAGTACAGTTAAATATTTCTATGCATAAGCTTATTTTTTAGTTAGAAACTTCATAAAATTTTTTAATTTGAAATTATATGAAACAAATAAGTTGGTTTATTTGCTTCTTAATAAATTATCTATACTATTAAAGTTATATCCCTTTTTATTAAGTACTTCTACTATCTGGTGCAGTGGTGAATTGGTTGAATAAGTGTAAGTTGGGTATCCATTTTTCTCTGTTGAAAGATTTATATAATCAAACTCAATGTAGGGGTGGTAGAATAAACTTGCAACCGTATTGTCATTTAGTTCCCTTATTTTATTCAACATATTTCTACAATAATTTTTACCATCTACATATCCTAATGGAGTTGGAATGTAAACAGCTTTTCTGTGACTGTTTTCAAACTTTACAATATGTTTGGATTCTGTAAAACCTCCATTTATTGAATAAGGTTCATACATATAATTGAAGGATTTTTCCACTACTTTCATTTGTTCGGGTAGTATGGCATAATGGGGTGCTTCGAAAAAATCACAATTTATATCCAATGCCTTTGCTGTCTGTATAGCCTTATTAATTCTATCCTTAGCATATTCAGCACTTGCTGGAATGTTATCTTTTTTACTTCGGTGAAATTCTATTGCGTCAATGCTTTTTGCATTTCCATATTGATGGGTGTATCCATGAAGTCCTAAAATACCATTTTTATTTATCATGTAGTCTAATGTGAATACAAAATCAGCATTAAACATATTATTTTTTCCCAATAAATTGTTGTCTATATTCATGGAAGGGTCAATATATCTTGGAACCCAGGCAACGTAAAATATTGTTCCTTTACCATATAAATAATCAGTTACTATCCTCAATTTCTCTAAGGTTTCATGGGAATTGTAAAGCCCTCCGGCAGAAATGTCCTCTAATCTCAGTAAAGCTGCTTTTTTCTTTATAGGGGTTGTACTTAATGTAACTATATCCTTATTTTTATAAAAGCATATTTCTGAACTTTTTTCATTCCAATAAGTTTTTAAATTAAACATATTTGTAAAATCAAATAGGGATATATATAAAATATTTTGTTTTAAAAACGTTTTGTGCCTTAACTTATATGTTGTTCCATTTATTTTATAAGTAGTTCCTTTAGTATCGATAAGAGAGCGTGTTGAGAGAAAATTTAATTCAGCTTTTCTATGTTTTACTGAAAATTTTCCATCTAAATTGGATACTATTTCATTTACAGGTATATAATATATGTTGTTTTTTACACCTATAGGTAAGTCAATCTTAATCTTTTTATTTTCATAAATTAAGTTTATAGGTGTTTTTTTTAAGTTGAAGATGTCTAGTGAAAAATTTTTATAGCTGGAGCTGCCTTTTACATTAATTATACTGTCTTTAAAAATTATCGTACCCAATAATGTAAAAACAGTAAGTGCAATTATAATTTTTAATATAGTAAATTTGCGATTCCTAATAATATCACTTCTTTCAAAAATTATACTTTAATACTATTTATTATACTACTTTTATAGAAATATATGTATTTGGTTAAATTTAACGGAGATGGTTAAAAACATATAAGGATTAAATACGTCCCTATTGAGGTAGGTGAAATAATTTTATGTTATAATATAGTAAAATTTAGAGTCCATAGTAAATGGTTAAAAACGCATAAGTAGCTAATTACTTATGATGTTTTTGGTGAAAGGTTTGGAGGAGAATTAATGAGAATTTTGCATACTTCTGATTGGCATTTGGGAAAAAATCTAGAGGGACATAGTCGTATGGATGAGCAGGAGGCTTTCCTCAAAGATTTTGTACATATAGTTTCGGATAACAATGTGGATTTAATAATTATTGCAGGAGACATTTATGATAGTCCTAATCCACCTGCAAGGGCGGAAAAAATGTTTTATGATACGCTAAAAAAACTGTCTTCAAATGGGGAGAGAGTGACCTTGGTTATAGCAGGCAATCATGATAATCCTGACAGGTTAGTAGCAGCAGGACCTTTAGCCAGAGATCATGGAATTATAATGGTAGGTACACCAAAATCTGTAGTGCCTATAGGAAATTATGGTAGACATACAGTTGTGAATTCGGGAGAAGGATTTATTGAAATTCATATAAATGAAGAAAAAGCTGTCATACTTACAGTTCCTTTTCCAAGTGAAAAGAGGTTAAATGAAGTTTTGTACGGAGATATGGATGAGGAAGAGGAAAGGGCTAAGTCCTATGGTGATAGAATAAAGGCATTGTTTAGTAAATTAAGTGAAAATTATAGAGAGGATACTATAAATATAGTAGTATCTCATTTATTTACTATGGGTAGTGAAGAATCAGGCTCAGAGAGAAATGCCCAGCTTGGAGGAAGCTTTATTGTAGATTCAAGTTGTTTTCCTCAAAATGCTCAGTATATTGCACTTGGTCACATACATAAACCTCAAATAGTACCATCTACGGAAAAGAGGGCTAGGTATTCGGGATCTCCTTTAGAATACAATAAAAAAGAAATTAATTTTAAAAAGAAATGCTTTATTATAGATATAAAAGCAGGAGAAAAGTGTACAGTAAATGATATAGAATTTAAAACGTATAAACCCATAGAGGTGTGGAAGTGTAAAAATATTCAGGATGCAATAGAAAAATGTGAAGAAAACAAGGATAGGAATTGCTGGGTCTATTTGGAGATAACTACGGACAGGTATATAAGAGAAGATGAAATAAAAATAATGAAAACTACTAAAAAAGATATAATTGAAATCATGCCTAAAATAGTTGAAAAAAGTAATGATAATTTTGACATAAGTAGTTTTTCACAGAAATCCTTTAAGGATGTTTTTAAAGAGTTTTATTTAAAAGAGAGAAAAGTAGAACCTCAGGAAGAATTAGTAAATATGTTATTGTCTGTTGTGGAAGGTGATGAAAATAATGAGGCCAATTAGACTTAAAATAAAAGGGTTAAACAGTTTTATAGAATCACAATGTATAGATTTTAGGAAATTGACCCAAAGAGGTTTGTTTGGAATATTTGGGCCTACGGGAAGTGGAAAATCAACCATACTTGACGGTATGACGCTGGCCTTATATGGTGAAACATCCAGAAAAAGTTCAAATTACATCAATATAAATTGTAATACTTTAAGCGTTAGTTTTGAATTCCAGATATCTGGAAGAAATGTAAAAAAATACAGAGTTGAAAGAGAATTTAAAAGAGACAATAAAACAGGTAGCCCTAGAAGTAAGTTAGCTAAAATAGTAGATGTTACAGATGATGTAGAAAAGATATTAGAAGAAGGGGCTAGAAATGTAACTGAAAAATGTGAGGATGTTATTGGTCTTAGGCTAGAAGATTTTACAAGGACTGTAGTTTTACCCCAGGGCAAATTTAGTGAATTTTTAAGGCTTGAGGGAAAAGACAGAAGAAATATGCTTGAAAGACTTTTTAACCTTCAAGAATATGGTTATGAGCTTTCTGAAAAATTGTCAAAGAAGATTGGCAGGGAAAAAGATAAGGCAAATTTAATTGAAGGCGAGCTAAAGGGTTATGAAAATATAAATGAGAAAATTTTGGAGGAGAAGAAAAAGGTACTTTGTGGATTAAATAGAAATTATGATAAGTGTCAAAGTGAACTAGTTGATTCGCAAAATGAATTTAATAAGGGTAGAGAACTGTGGAATCTTCAAGAAGAGTTAAAACATCAATTGATAGAGCAGGGGAAGCTTAAGAAAAATGAAGCATACATAGATGAAATTCAGCAAAAAGTTTTATTAGGGGAAAGTGCAGCAAAGGTAAAACCTTATGTTGATGAATATGAAGATACACTTTCAAAAATTAGAAGTGTAGAAAAAGAACTTTTGATTTTAAATGATACTATGACATCTATAAAAAATAATAAAGATGAAATAGAAAGTAAATTAGAAAATGCAAAAAATAAAAGAAATAATGAATTGCCTGATTTAAAAATAAAGGAACAAAAGGCTATTGAGGCAATAGAAGAAAAGTCAGTTTTAAATATATTGATTCATGATAAAGAAAAATTAGAAAAAAATATTGCAGTTTTAAAACAAGATTTACAGGCTAATAGTAAGGCTATAGAAAAAAGTGAGGCAGAGATTAGTAGAATAAACTCTCAGATAAAAGATAGTGAAAATAAAATGCAGGCTTTGAAAATTTCTGAAGAGTATAAGAAAAAAGTTAATGAAGGCATAGTGATTTTGAACAACCTTGAAAGTATTGGTGAACAGAAAAAAAGTACGGCTAGAGATATGGAAAGCTTGAAGTCAAGTATTGAAACTGAAGAAAAGAAAAGTGAAATACTAGCTAAAAAAAATAATGAAAAATCTAATTTATTAGAAGATAACAATAAGTTATTGAATAATTTAATAGAGAACTGTCCGGGGGATCAAAACTCACTTTTAACTTTGCAGAAAAGTTTAACAGATGTAAGAGACAAATGGACTAAATATTATGAATATGAAGGTGATTTACACAGCAGCACTACTTTAATAGAAAAACTTAAAATTGAGCTTCAAAACATGAAAAGTGAAAAAGATAATTTGGAAAATGAAATTGAAGAAATAGATAAAAAAGTAAAAAAGATTGAAGCTGAAAATTTGGCACATACATTGAGGAAATCTTTAGTAGAAGGAGAGCCCTGTCCTGTATGTGGATCAGTTCATCATGTTGTAGAAAATGTTATAATTTTAGATTCAAGTAATTTGAAAGAGATAAAACTTGATTTGGATGCAAAAATTCAAAAAAGTAATAAATTAAATAATGAAATAGTGAAAATAGATACGAATATTAAAGTACAAAAAGAAAACGCAGCAGATAGACAGAAAAAAATAAAAGAATTAGGTGAGAATTTTAAAGCATTTCCTTTAAAAAATCTTGAAAGTAAGTTTAATAATTTAAAGAAAGCTGTGGATGAATTCAATAATAAAAAAATAGCTCTGGAAAATAAGATTAAAATTTTAAATCAAGATAAAAGTGTCATAGAAATTGAGTACAGTAAATCAGTTACGAGAAAGGTAGAAAACAGGTCTCAGCTTCAAAAGTTACAGGAAAGCTTTCAGAAAATAGACCAGAAGTATGCAAAAGTAAATAAAAAATATGAATTGTTGAAACAAGAACTTGGTATTTGCAATTTTAAAGAAAAGAATGAGGAAATACTTGAAAAGGAGAAAAGTAGAACATTACTTGAAAATGTTATAAAAAATATAAGAAAAAATTTAGAAATTGAGCAAAGAAAAAAAGAGAGCTTAAATGAAAAATTAATGACTTTACAGACCCAGTTAAGTAAAAACAGTGCTACCTTCGTAGAAAAAAATAAAAGCATACTAGAAAAAGAAAATAGTATAAAAGATAAAGCCTGTGGTAGGGAAGACTTAGAAAATTTAAAAAGAGAAATATCAGGTAACATAAAAAAAATAGAATATGAATATGAGAAAATAGAAAAAAACAACAAAAAAATAGAAAAGCAGTATAATGAATGCAGTAGCAGTATAATAGCAGCTCAGAAAAATTTAGTTAGCTTAAATGAGAGGTGTACAGATGACCTGGAAAATTTAAAAAAGGCCCTGTTAGAAGAAAAAATTGAAAATATGGTTGAGGCTAAAAATAACTATATGTCTAAAGATAAAATTGAGGAACTTAAGATTAAAATAGAACAATATAGAAATGCAAGTGTTAAAATAATTGGTACTATAGAAAATCTTAATACAAAAATAGGTGACAGGAGTTTAAGCGAAGACAGATGGATTGAAATACAAAGTACTAGGGATAAAAATACTGAAACTTTAGAAAAATTAAAAAAAGATAAAATAGAGCTTGAAAGGGAAGTTAAAGATATAGACGAAAAAATAGGTCAGCTTACAAAACTTTTAAATAAAAAACAGAAACTAGAACATGAATTAAGTCTTTTAGATGATCTGGATAAACTGTTCAAAGGAAAAAAATTTGTGGAATTTGTAGCACAGAATCAGCTGAAATATATATCCATAGAAGCAGACAAGAGGTTAAAGGAGATTACCTGTGGAAATTATGGGTTGGAAGTTGATAAGGATGGCAGATTCATTATAAGGGATTATAAAAATGGTGGAGCACAAAGAGATGCATCTACTTTATCTGGGGGAGAGACTTTTGTAACATCACTGGCACTGGCACTGGCACTATCCGCCCAAATACAATTAAAAGGAAGTGCGCCGCTAGAATTATTTTTCCTGGATGAAGGTTTTGGAACTCTTGATGATAACCTCCTGGAGGTGGTTATGGATTCCCTGGAGAAAATTCATAATGATAGGTTGTCCATAGGTATAATAAGCCATCTTGAATCAATTAAAGATAGGATGCCTGTAAAGCTTATAGTTGCTCCTGCAGAGGCAGGAATGGGTGGAAGTAAAGTTAAAATAGAAATAAATTAATTATGAAATCATTGGAATTCTTTATTGACATTGGTTTAAACTTATAGTAAACTCGTGTTTAAAGATAAAAGCAATGACAGGACTAGTAGATATGTTAAATATTTTAAAGAGAGTGGGACAAGGTGAAATCTCATAAATATACATATCTAAGATCACCCTGGAGCTGTAAGCTGAACATATTGTAAGCTGATCCGGCTTGTATAGGCCGTTATATGAATTAAGTAGAAAATGGGTGGTACCGCGACAGACTTTTTCGCCCCAGCGAAAGAGAGCTGTTTTTTTTATACACCAAAAGAATAGGTTAAAGGTGTAGTAGATATTGCTTTATTTGCCGTCTTTACATTGATAACGCGGTGAAGCTTTATTCTGTATAAGTATGACAGCATATCAGTTAATTTAAAAAATTTACAGAAGGGATGGAGACTTGGTAATGAATATTGTAGTTTTAATTAAACAGGTTCCTGATATGGAAAAAGTAAAATTTGATAGAGAAAAGGGAGTAGTGGATCGTAAATCTGCAGGTGTAGAGATCAATCCATTTGATCTAAATGCACTGGAAGCAGCAGTACAAATAAGTGAAAAAATTGACGCTAAGGTTACAGTAGTAAGCATGGGGCCTCCAAGTGCAGATAAGGCATTAAGGGAATGCATTGCAAGAGGTGCTAATGAAGGAATTCTTATAAGCGATGTAAAATTTGGAGGATCAGATACTAAAGCCACATCATCTATACTTGCAAGTGCAATAAAAAAAATAGGCAGCTGCGATTTGGTAATTGCTGGAGAAAAAACTGTAGATGGAGATACAGGTCAGGTTGGACCTGAAGTTGCAGAATTTTTGGATGTACCTCATGCAAGTTATGTAAGTAAGATTACAGATGCAAGTGATGATAAAATTGAAGTTTGGTCTGAAATATGGGAAGGAACTTATTTAAAAAGTGTAAAGTTACCAGCTTTAATTACAGTTACTAAAGATATAAATGAACCAAGGCTTCCGACTTTTAAAAATAAAATGAAAGCTAGAAAGGCAGAAATACAGACTTTAAAATTTGAAGATTTGAAGGAATACACAGATGTTGATAAAGTTGGCTTTAAAGGATCACCTACAAAGGTTAAAAAGATAGAAGTGCCAAAAATACAGAAAAGACAGGGAAAAATTTATAGAGAAGCGGATGCAGCTAAGGCAGAAGATGAACTTGTAGATATATTTAGAAAAAAGAAAATTTTGGAGGCATAATGATATGGAAAAGGAATATAATGGAGTTTTAGTATTTGCAGAACAGAAAAAAGGGGAAATCCATAAAGTAAGTTATGAACTTCTTGGAAAAGCTAGGGAACTTGCAGGTAAGTTAGGTATACCTGTGTACAGTGCACTTTTAGGACCTTGTTGTATTAAAGCTGAGGAACTTATATACAGGGGTGCAGATAAGGTATTTTATGTTGAAGATGATATATTTAATGCACCGGAAGAGACAGTTTATAAAACTAACCTGGAAAATTTGATTAAGAAAATTAAACCTGAAATTTGTTTAATAGGTGCAACAAGTCTTGGGAGATCACTGGCACCTAGGCTTGCAGCTTCTCTTGAAACAGGGCTTACGGCAGATTGTACGGGCCTTGAAATAGATGAAGATGGAAAACTTATACAAATAAGGCCTGCCTTTAGTGAGAATATATTGGCACATATAAAATCAGACACATATCCACAGATGTCCACAGTAAGATATAAGGAATTTAATGAAAGCAAGAGAGATGAAAATAGAAAAGGTGAAATTGTAAAAGTAGATGCAGTTAAGCCTGAAAATGAACTTGTAAAAGTTATAAAAGAATTGAAATCTCAGGAAGTAAACATCTCTGATGCAAGTGTTGTAGTCGCAGCAGGCAAAGGATTAAAGAAGGCAGAAGATATGGCTATGATAAAAGAACTTGCTGACTTACTTTCCGGTGTAGTAGGAGCTAGCAGGGAGATAGTTGATGATGGTTTTATATCTAAGGATTTTCAGGTAGGGTACAGTGGAAACAGGGTAAAACCTAAATTATATATAGCTTGTGGAATTTCAGGGGCTCCACAGCATTTGGCAGGAATGAAGGAATCAGACTTTATTGTTGCAATTAATACAGACCCATCAGCTCCAATATTTAATGTAGCTGACTATGGAATAGTAGATGATATGTACAAGGTAGTACCTGATTTAATTAATAAAATAAAGCAGGGAAGTTTAGAAACTTTAAGTTGTTAAAATAAAAAAGGGGGCATTAAAAATGAATACTAATTTAATAAAAAATTCACCAGAAAAAGTAGTTGAAAGTTTAAGAAAAGTTGTAGGAAATGATTGGGTTACTAACAATTTATCTCAAATGCAGGGTTATCTTTATGATGAGACTGAAACATTACTTCGTCCAGAAGCATGCAAAGATTGTGTGGTAGTTAAACCAGCTTCATCTGAGGAGATATCAGAAGTGTTAAAGTATGCAAATAAGGAAGTATTGCCTGTAATCGTCAGGGGCGGCGGTACAGGAGTAGTTGCTGGAGCAATACCAACACAGCCAAGCATTATTTTATCCTTGGAGAGATTAAATAAGGTTGTTGAATTTGACGAAAAGAATCTTATGATTACTTTAGAATCTGGAGCAACACTGTCTCAACTACTTGAAGAATTAAATAAGAATGGCAAATTATTTTTTCCTGTACATCCGGGAGATGAAGGTGCACAAGTGGGAGGAATGGTTGCAGCAAATGCAGGTGGTACAAGGGCTGTAAAGCATGGAATTATGAGAAATCATGTTAAAGCGTTGGAAGTAGTTCTTGCCACAGGAGAGATAATTACTTTAGGTGGCAAATTACTAAAAAATAATATGGGTTATGATCTGCTTCAACTTATGATAGGAAGTGAAGGAACTCTTGGCATTATTACAAAAGTAACACTTAGATTATATGCAAGAAGTAAATACAATGGAACATTACTGGTTTCATTTAACAGCCAGAGAGATGCCTGTGATGCAGTACCTGAAATACTGCAAGAGGGAATCACACCTCTTGCCATTGAATACATGGATAGAGTAATATCTGAAAAATCAGCAGAGCAGCTTGGAACTACCTGGCCTGCAGCTAAAGGTTCTGTAGATTTGATGTTCATATTGGACGAATGCAGTGAAGATGATTTGTATTCTAATAGTGAAAAACTTGTAGAAATATGTGAAAAACATGGTTCTGTAGATAGCATTGTAGCGGAAACTGAAAAGGATCAGAGACATCTTTTGCAGATAAGAAGTAATGCATATGGTCCTTATAAAGATAATATAGCAGATATTATGGATGTAGCTGTACCACCGTCTTCTGTACCTGATTTCTTTGATGATGTAAAAAGGTTAACTAAAGAGTATGGTAATGAAATTGTATCTCTTGGTCATATAGGAGATGGAAATATTCATAACTTTATCATGGGTGACAATGGCAGACTCCCTGCTAATTATGAGCAGCTTAAAGAAGAGATATACAAGACTGCAATAAAGTATGGTGGAACAATAACAGCAGAGCATGGTACAGGAAAGACTAGAAAGAAGCATATGCCTCTTCAGTTTAGTCAGGCTGAAATAAATATCATGGAGAATATTAAAAGAGCTTTTGACCCAAATAGTATTTTAAGTCCTGGAAATATAGTTGATTAAAAGATATATAAATTTCTAATTCTAATAAGAGTCTGTGTTAGCTCATTATGTGCTGTGAGTAGCACAGGCTTTTTGAATATTAAATTTCCAGTATAATGTTGAAAAAGGAGATGTGTGTAGTATGAAAACCATAAAAAATATATCTGCTATTGGTTTAGGAGCTATTGGATGTGCCTACACCAGTAAATTGTATGATTTTAATCCAGAAGGAATAAAATTTATAGCTGGAGAAGAAAGAGCTGAAAGGTACAAAAAAAATGGATTTATAATTAACGGAAAAAAGTATAATTTTACGTATATAGATCCAAAGGAAAAATGCCAGCCAGCAGATTTGATTATTGTATCCGTAAAGTCAAATCAGTTAACTCAAGCTATATGTGATATGAGAAACCATGTAGGAGAAAATACTATCATAATTTCTCTCATGAATGGCATTACTAGTGAGGAAATTATAGGAGAAGAATATGGAATGGATAAAATGCTTTATGCCTTATGCATTGGCATTGATGGAAATCATAAGGGAAACAATATCAGTTTTTCTAATATCGGAAATATAACTTTTGGAGAAAAAGTAAATAAGGTCTATTCAGAAAAAGTACAAAAAGTAAAGAATCTCTTTGATAATGCAAAAATTCCTTATAAAATTCCAGAAGACATGATGCGTGCTCTGTGGTATAAGTTTATGGTAAATGTAGGTATAAATCAGACTTCAGCAGTTCTTAGGGCAACTTATAGTGTATTTCAAACTAAAAATGAGGCTAAAGAACTTATGGAATCTGCAATGTGGGAAGTGGTAAAATTATCACAAAAAGTAGGGGTTAATTTAAGCAAAAAAGATATAGAAGAATGGTATAAGGTGTTAAATACTTTAGGATCTGACAGCAGGACATCAATGTGTCAGGATATTGTATATGGTAGAAAAACTGAAGTTGATATATTTGCAGGTACTGTTTGCAAGTTAGGAGAGAAATATGGTGTAGACACTCCTGTTAATAAGACACTTTTAAATATAATAAGGTTAATTGAATAGGTAAAAAATATACCCTTTTAAGGGTATATTTTTTTACGCTTTTTTTAAAAATGGGTAAATATTATCACTATAGCATTGTTATACCAATTAGTTTATTGTAAAATAGAATAGGATTGAGTTTCAAGTAAAATCCATTGAAGCTTATGGGGAAATTGAGGGGGTTTTAGTGTGAATAAAAGTCCTGTAACTGTTTTAAAAGAAAAATGTACAGGTTGCAATAAGTGTATAAGAACTTGTCCTATTCTTGGTGCAAATGTTACAACAACTGAAAATGGTGTAAGTAGGGTTTACATAGATGAGGAACGGTGTATTGGATGCGGTGAATGTGTAAAGGTTTGCGAACATGGGGCTAGAGACTTTAACGATAGTACACAAGGCTTTTTTAAGGATTTGAAAAAAGGCAAAAAAATAACAGTAATAGCTGCACCATCTATTATAGTTAATATTAAAAATTACAAGAAATTTTTTGGATATCTTAAATCTTTGGGAGTATCTATAATTTATGATGTTTCTTTCGGTGCAGATATTACTACCTGGGCTTATCTAAAAGCAATGAAGGAGAATAATATTTCTTCTTTAATATCGCAGCCCTGTCCTATCGTGGTTAATTATATTGAAAAATATAAGCCTGAATTAATAGAATATTTAGCGCCTATACACAGTCCTATGATGTGTACTGCTGTTTACTTGAAAAAATATAAGCATATATGTGAAGATATAGCTTTTCTGTCACCCTGTATTGGCAAGTTAATTGAAATCAATGATAAGAATACAGAGGGGTATGTGAAATATAATGTAACCTATAAGAAGATTTTAGACTATTTGAGAGATAATAATGTAAATTTGAATAATTACGATGAAGTTGAATTTGATAATGTTCCTGCTTCTCTGGGGGTTGTTTACAGTTTACCAGGTGGATTAAAAGCAAATGTAAAAGCTAGACCTGAAGAATTACATGTTCTTCAGGTAGAGGGACATAAAGAGGCAATTGAGTACTTGGATAAGTATTCTGATAGAGTTAAAGCTAATAAGATTCTACCTGGTTTGTTGGATATTTTAAATTGTAAAAATGGATGTAATATAGGTACAGCTTCCTTAGACAATTTAACAGAATATGATATTCAATATAGGTTTCATGATATGAAGGTGGAAAAGTTAAGGGAAAAAACTGGCTTGTTTAAGAAAAAAATCAAATCAATAGACAGGTACTTTGATAAAAATCTTAATTTAAACGATTTCGCACGAAAGTATAGTGCACAGAAGGTTAAAAAAATAATTGAACCTTCTCAAAAAGATTATGACAACATATTTAATGAGATGATGAAAACTACAACTTTAGGAAAAGAATTTAACTGTTCTGCTTGTGGATATAGTACTTGCAAGGAAATGGTAAAGATGATTTTTAATGGTATAAATTCTAAGGAAAATTGTATTTATTATGTGAAGAAAAAAATCAATATGGAATATAGCGAACTGGAAGAAAAAAATGAAGAGGTCAAAGAGTCTATAAACAAAATAACTGTACTAGCTGAGGAAAGACAGCGAAAATCAAATGAAATAATTAAATTTGCAAATACTCTATTGGCAGCTATAAATGAAGTAAGTAAAGGAAATGAGGAAAGTGCATCTGCAATTCAAGATATAGTAGAAGAATTAAAATCAATAATGGATATATCAAGTAAGTTAAAGGAAAATATTCATCAAATAAATGAAAAGTTAGATAAATTCACGGATTCGTCAGATAGTATTGTGGCTATTTCAGAGCAGACTAATTTACTTTCGCTGAATGCTGCAATAGAAGCAGCACGTGCAAATGAACATGGAAAAGGTTTTGCAGTAGTAGCAGATGAAGTAAAAAAGCTAGCAGAGCAATCTAAAACCACTGCACAATCTACTAAAAATGAAGAAAATGAAATGATGCAATCTATTTTAAAGGTTATAGAAGTATCTGATTTACTCCAGAACAAAATGGATAATATAAATAGCGATATATTAACTATATCTGAAACTATTCAAGAAATAAGTGCTAAGAGTCAGGAGATAGTTTCTAGCTCTGAAAAGTTAATAAATAGTGAGTCACATTAATTTAATTGAAGCTATTGTGAAAAACTGAGTTGTACAATATATAACTCAGTTTTTTATTGGCTAAATTAGACAGTATAAGACAAGTGAGTTGACCTTGATTGAAAAAGGATATATTATGTAATATGACGTTTATGATATTACTGCAAAAACTTAAGAACTATACTTACGTGTACCACAGCTGCAATTTTGGACAAAAGCTGTCATCTTTTGCATTAGCGGATGCACTTGGTAAATTTGAAGATGAAGATGGTGGGATGAACAAATGGTAGTATTAAATGCAATTGGAAGTGTACTTAGCATAGTAATTATGATATGTACAGGATATGTGCTTACAAAATTTAAATGGCTTAATGAGAACATATCAAAAGTATTTTCAAGATTAGTGTGCAATGTAGCTCTTCCTTGCCTTATGATTTCTAATTTAATGGGTAATTTTACAAGAGATAAATTGGATCATATAGGTAAAGGACTTATTATACCAGTGTTATCTATGGCGATAGGTTATATACTAGCTATATTGATTTCTAAGATAATAAAAGTGAAAAAGGAGAGAACTGGTACATTTCGGTCTATGTTTTTTGTATCTAACTCCATATTTATTGGATTGCCCATAAATTTGGCGTTGTTTGGTTCAAAAAGTGTTCCTTACGTGCTTTTATACTATATAGCAAATACTACTTTTTTTTGGACAATAGGTGCTTATGGAATAAGCTCAGATGGACAAGCTGATAAAAAAACAAGTATTTTTTCAAAGGAAACTTTAAATAGAATATTTTCTCCTCCACTTATGGGATTTATAATAGCAATGATATTTATATTTTGTGGAATAAAACTTCCTAAGTTTGTTATGGATACCTGTAAATACTTTGGAGATATGACAACGCCACTTTCTATGTTGTTTATAGGGATAACAATTTACTATGTGGATATAAAGAAAATGAAGATGAGTAAAGATATATTTTTTGTTCTAATAGGAAGGTTCATTATATCACCAGTTTTAATAATATTTCTGGCAGGTTTCTTCCCTATACCTGAACTCATGAAAAAAGTGTTTATAATACAAGCTGCTATGCCGGTAATGACAAATACTTCTATAGTGGCAAAGGCATATGGTGCTGACTATGAATATGCAGCAGTGGTTACATCATTGACAACGGCTTTAAGTTTACTAGTTATTCCCATATATATGGCTATAATATAGTTGGAAGTTAAGAATTGAAAGTTATCACTTACTCTTAACTTTCAATTATCAACTTTTCACTTAATTATAATACACTTATTTCTAAATTTAATAAAATTATACACTACTAAATAATAAAATAAACACTTAAAAACAAATTAAAATACAATTGCAGTTTTTCGGATAAAAAAGATAAATATGAAAATACATTAGTATTAAATTTTAATATTTAAATTACATACACACACTAGATTTTTTGATAAAATAAATTTAAAAACAAACAAACTTAAAATAGAGTATAAAAAAAACAGACATACACCCCAATGGGGCGAAGGTCTGTCGCTGTACCACCCAAATTATTACTCGTATATATAACGGCTGTGCCGGCATAACTTACTTTACATAAAGTTCAGTTTGCAACTTAGGAGTGATTTTCAACAACTGTAGCTTATGGGTTCGCACCAAATCCCCATTCTCTGAAAGCATATTTTCGCTTACTCTTCTCCGTCATCGTTTTTTTATTTGCACTAACTATACTATAAAAAAATATGTATGTCAACAATTTTTTAAAAATATATAATTAACTATATAAAGAAATCCTAAATAGAAAATCAAGGTAAAAACCAAATATTTTTACAATCTTTATCTCGGTTAAATATTTTGATAAACCTAAGCAATAAATTCTAAAAAGCTAAAAGTTTAAATTGAGTATTTGCTTTTATAAAATTATGAAAAATATTTTTTGTGGTAATATAATGTAAGAAAAACATAATGCAATAAAAAAATAAAAAAAGTTTAAAAAAACTATTGACATTATTCTCATAAGGTATTATTATCGTCACATACACTAAATATTGATAAAGCAAATTTCAAAAACAAATAAATTTTTCAAAGTGATTTAAAACCAATTAGGTTTATTTTAGTTTTAATAAAATAAATGATATTTATTAGTTATATCCATGGGGGTTATTTCTGATTGATATTTTGAATTGGTACAATTGTAGAGTATAAAGACAATGATAGGGAAGAGTAAATAGGAAATATTTCTTAGAGAGTGAGATTTTGGTGAAAACTCATAAATATGACTATTGAAGGTAGCCTTGGAGTCGTGAGCTGAAACTAAGTAGGCTTTACCGGTAAAACCGTTATTACTTTGAGTAAAAAATTGGGTGGTACCGCGCGACCAAACTTCTCGCCCCAAGCAGAGAATGTTGGTTGTTTTTTTATACAAAAAATTAGTGGTAATTGCTCAAATGCTGGTTTTTAGAATTAAAATAAATTATTTTACAATTAAATAATTTATAAAACGTGAAATATATGTACTTGCAATAGTCATAAAATTCTTAATTATGCGAATTGAAAATTATTTTTCTAAATATCAAGTAATATATTATTTAAATATTTAAAGTATTAAAAAGTTCAATATATATAAAAATAGTATAAATAAATTATTCAGGAGGAAAGTATTATGGAAAAATTAAAAGTTTATTATGATGAGGATGCAGATTTGAATCTCTTGAAAGGAAAGAAGATAGCTATACTTGGATTTGGAAGTCAGGGACATGCACATGCTTTGAATTTAAAAGAAAGTGGACTCGACGTAATAGTCGGTTTATATAAAGGCAGTAAATCATGGAAAAAGGCTGAAGATTATGGATTTAAGGTGTATGAAATAGCTGAAGCTGTTAAACAAGCAGATATTATAACAGTACTTCTACCAGATGAAAAACAAAAGCAAATTTATGAAGAAAGCATAAAAGATAATTTATCAGAAGGAAATGCATTGTTCTTTGCACATGGATTCAATATTCACTTTAATCAAATAGTACCACCTAAGTTTGTAGATGTTTTAATGATTGCTCCAAAAGGACCGGGACATATAGTTAGAAGAGAATATACATTAGGCAATGGAGTTCCATGTCTGTATGCAGTATATCAAGATTACAGTGGAAAAGGAAAAGAAATTGCTTTAGCTTATGGAAAAGGAATTGGCGGAACTAGAGCAGGAGTTATGACTACAACATTTAAAGTTGAAACTGAAACTGATTTATTCGGTGAACAGGTAGTACTTTGCGGAGGAGTTTCTGAACTTATCAAAGCAGGTTTTGATACATTAGTTGAAGCTGGATATGCTCCTGAAAATGCATATTTTGAATGCTTGCATGAGATGAAGTTAATAGTTGACTTGATATATGAAGGTGGATTAGCTAGAATGAGATATTCTGTAAGTGATACTGCTGAATATGGAGATTATAAGATAGGAAAGAGAATAATAAATGACAATACTAGAGCTGAGATGAAAAAAGTTCTTCATGAAATTCAAGATGGAACATTTGCAAGAGAATGGCTTCTTGAGAACCAAACAGGAAGACCAGGATTTACAGCAAGAAGAAGAATGGAAAAAGATGCTCCAATAGAAAAGGTTGGAAAAGAACTTAGATCAATGATGTCATGGATCAATGAAAACCCTGATAATGAGTAATTAAAAAGTAGGATATTTGTTAAATTGGGGTAATATTTTAACAGTATATCAATAAAAAATTACTATGAATAACGCTTATGAATAAGGGGGCTTATCATTTAGCGGATGAGTTAAGTTTACAGGAGAAGTTGGGAAATCACTTTTTCCCCAATTCCTGTAATATAAATATCTATCTTTATTAGGGGTAAAATAATTATAGAAATACATAATTATAATTATAAAATTCTTAATTATGGGAATTACAAATCATTTTTTATATCAAATAGTATATTGTTTAAATATTTAAAGTATTAAGAAGTTCAATATTATAAATAGATTATTCAGGAGGAAAGTATTATGGAAAAATTAAAGGTTTATTATGATGAGGATGCAGATTTGAATCTCTTGAAAGGAAAGAAGATAGCTATACTTGGATTTGGAAGTCAGGGACATGCACATGCTTTGAATTTAAAAGAAAGTGGACTGGATGTAATAGTTGGTTTATATAAAGGCAGTAAATCATGGAAAAAGGCTGAAGATTATGGATTTAAGGTGTATGAAATAGCTGAAGCTGTTAAACAAGCAGATATTATAACAGTACTTCTACCAGATGAAAAACAAAAGCAAATTTACGAAGAAAGCATAAAAGATAATTTATCAGAAGGAAATGCATTGTTCTTTGCACATGGATTCAATATTCACTTTAATCAGATAGTACCACCTAAGTTTGTAGATGTTTTAATGATTGCTCCAAAAGGACCGGGACATATAGTTAGAAGAGAATATACATTAGGCAATGGAGTTCCATGTCTGTATGCAGTATATCAAGATTACAGTGGAAAAGGAAAAGAAATTGCTTTAGCTTATGGAAAAGGAATTGGCGGAACTAGAGCAGGAGTTATGACTACAACATTTAAAGTTGAAACTGAAACTGATTTATTCGGTGAACAGGTAGTACTTTGCGGAGGAGTTTCTGAACTTATCAAAGCAGGTTTTGATACATTAGTTGAAGCTGGATATGCTCCTGAAAATGCATATTTTGAATGCTTGCATGAGATGAAGTTAATAGTTGACTTGATATATGAAGGTGGATTAGCTAGAATGAGATATTCTGTAAGTGATACTGCTGAATATGGAGATTATAAGATAGGAAAGAGAATAATAAATGACAATACTAGAGCTGAGATGAAAAAAGTTCTTCATGAAATTCAAGATGGAACATTTGCAAGAGAATGGCTTCTTGAGAACCAAACAGGAAGACCAGGATTTACAGCAAGAAGAAGAATGGAAAAAGATGCTCCAATAGAAAAGGTTGGAAAAGAACTTAGATCAATGATGTCATGGATCAATGAAAACCCTGATAATGAGTAATTAAAAAGTAGGATATTTGTTAAATTGGGGTAGTATTTTAACAGTATATCAATAAAAAATTACTATGAATAACGCTTATGAATAAGGGGGCTTATCATTTAGCGGATGAGTTAAGTTTACAGGAGAAATAGGGGAGGCACTTTTTCCCTAATCCCTGTAATATCAATATCTATCTTTTTAGGGGCAAAATTATTATAGGTAGATATTACTTATAAATAAAAAGGGCTTATAAATATAAAATGTGCGAAAATTATTACGAAATTATATATATGTATTATAAAAACTATGATGGAGAAGAGTAAATAGTGGAGTGTTTTTAGAGAATTGGGATAAGGTGAAAACCCATGAATACGAAACTTTTGAAAATCACTCCTAAGTTACAAGCTGAAATTAGAAAGCTGTGTCGGTATTACCGTTATTAGAATTATGAGAAATTGGGTGGTACCGCAAAGCTTCTTACCCTAGGCAGGCGGTTATTTTTTTATAAAAAATTTCCAGATTTAAGGAGGATACTAAAAATGAAAAGTGATTCAGTAAAAAAGGGAATTAAGGCAGCTCCAGCAAGAGCACTTATGTATGGAATGGGATATACAAAAGAGGAGATTGAAAGACCTCTTATAGGAATAGTAAATTCACAAAACGAAATAGTTGCAGGTCACATGCATTTAGATGAAATAGCAAAAGCTGCAAAACTTGGAGTAGCAATGTCTGGGGGTACTCCTATAGAGTTTCCTGCTATTGCAGTTTGCGATGGAATTGCAATGGGTCATGTTGGAATGAAGTATTCTCTTGCTTCAAGAGAATTAATAGCAGATTCAATTGAAGCGATGGCAACAGCTCATGGTTTTGACGGATTGGTACTCATTCCTAACTGTGACAAAATTGTACCTGGAATGCTTATGGCAGCTGCAAGACTTAATATACCAGCTGTAGTAGTAAGTGGAGGACCTATGAGGGCAGGTAAGCTAAATAACAAAGCACTTGATTTTAGCACTTGTATTGAAAAGGTGGCAGCTTGCAGCGATGGAAAGGTAACAGAGGAAGAACTTGAAGAAGAAGCTAAGAGAGCCTGTCCTGGATGCGGTTCCTGCTCAGGATTATTTACAGCAAACAGTATGAACAGTCTTACAGAAGTACTTGGAATGGGTTTACCTCTAAATGGAAGTGCTCTTGCACAAACTGGTGAGAGAAATCAGCTGGCAAAATATGCAGGAATGTATGTAATGGATTGTGTAAAGAACAATAGACGGCCAAGAGATATACTAACTTTAGATGCATTTAAAAATGCTATAACGGTAGATATGGCTATGGCAGGATCCACAAATACAGTACTTCATCTTCCAGCAATTGCTCATGAGGCAGGTATAGAACTTAATTTGGATTTATTTCATGAAATAAGTAAACATACGCCTTGTCTTACAAAATTAAGTCCAAGTGGCAAACATCATATGGAAGATCTTCATCTGGCAGGGGGAATACCAGCTCTTATGAATGAACTTTCTAAGAAAGGTCTTATAAATGAAGATGCACTTACTGTTACCGGGAAAACTGTGGGCGAAACTATAAAAGATTTTAAAGTGCTTGATTATGAAGTTATAAGAAGTGTAGACAATGCTTACAGCAGTGAAGGCGGAATAGCAATACTTAGAGGAAATTTGGCACCAGATGGAGCGGTAGTTAAAGAATCTGCAGTTTCAAAAGAAATGATGGTACATGAGGGACCGGCTAGAGTGTATAATTCTGAAGAAGAAGCAGTTAAGGCTATATTTGGCAATGAAATAAATAAAGGCGATGTAATTGTGATAAGATACGAAGGACCAAAAGGCGGACCTGGAATGAGAGAAATGCTTTCACCAACTTCTGCTATAGCAGGTATGGGTTTAGATAAAGATGTAGCACTTTTAACAGATGGAAGATTCTCAGGAGCTACAAGAGGTGCATCTATAGGACATGTATCACCAGAAGCTATGGAAGGTGGGCTAATAGGACTTGTAGAAGAAGGAGATACTATATTTATAGATATTACAAATAAAAAGTTGGAGCTAAAAGTAAGTGAGGAAGAACTTGAAAAGAGAAGAAAGAACTATGTAAAGCCTGAACCTAAGATAAAAACAGGATATTTATCAAGGTATGCAAAATTGGTTACTTCTGCAAATACAGGTGCAGTTCTTAAATAATCAGAGTTTTTTAATGTACTTTAAGTAAATTGCGAAGCAATTTGCTAAGTTGATAATTGATAGTGGAAAGTGGAGAGTTAATGTGGATTTTTTCCGTTATACTACAAAAAATCTTTGATTAAATTTTGAAGGTTCATTTTGCTAGAGCGAAACATTGATGATGCATATAAGTTTAAAGTTTTTTGCCATGCCTAAAAATCAGTCTTCACTCTCAACTCTCAATTTTCAACTTTCAACTAAAAAGACTTCATATATGTGAAAGTTGAGTAAATATATTATTTAATAAAAATTCAGAATAAACTATTGACATTTGAATTGTTTTATAGTAACATATACACATATTTAAATAATAAAAGCTTTGACAGGGACTATTAAATATGATGTATATTTTAAAGCGAGTGGGATCTGGTGTAAACCCATAAATATTTCATATTGAAACTCACCCTTGAGCTGTAAGCTGAAATTATAGTAAGCTGTGCCGGTGTGAATCGTTATTGAATTAAGTAATAAAATTGGGTGGTACCGCGAACAGACTTCTCGCCTCAAGAGAAAGGCTGTTTTTTTGTGCTAATTTTTAACCTAAAATTACCTATATTAATTACTTTGAAGTATCAATGAATCCTATTTAGTGTGTATCAAGTTTAAATTTGATTTAAGTAAATTAATTTTTAGAAACTATTTGTAAATGTAAATTAGAAAGTATAAAATATGTATTAATATATGAAAGCTTTGAAAGGGATAAGTAGATATTATAATATTTTAAAGAGAGTGAGAGTTTTGGTGTAAACTCACAGATATATAATATTGAAACTCACCCTTGAGCTGTAAGCTGAAGTTAGTAGGCTGAGCCGGCTTTGCCGTTATTAAATTGAGTAATAAAATTGGGTGGTACCGTGAACAGACTTCTCACCCCATAAGGAGTCTGTTTTTTTGTACTCAAAAATCCTATTAAATTGAATTTACAAGGAGAGATGGTTATGAAAGCTGCTGAAGCAGTTATCCAATGTTTAAAGAAAGAAAATGTAAATATGGTATTTGGGTATCCTGGTGCTGCAGTGGTTCCTATATATGAAGCTTTGAGAAAATCAGATGTGAAGCATATATTAGTAAGACAGGAACAAGCTGCAGGACACTCTGCTAGTGGATATGCTAGGTCAACTGGAAAAGTTGGAGTCTGTATAGTTACATCAGGACCTGGCGCAACTAATCTCATTACTGCCATTGCTGCTGCATATATGGATTCCATTCCTCTTGTTGTTATTACGGGTCAGGTTAAGTCTACATTAATCGGAAGGGATGTATTTCAAGAATTAGATATCACAGGTGCTACAGAATCTTTTACAAAATATAATTTTCTTGTAAGAGATGCTAAATCCATACCTAAGACCATAAAGGAAGCATTTTATATAGCTGAAACTGGTAGAAAAGGCCCTGTGCTTGTAGATATACCTATGGATATAATGGAAGAAGATATTGATTTTGAATATCCTGAAAATGTAAATATAAGAGGATACAAACCTACTGTTAAAGGACACTTTGGTCAAATAAAGAAAATAATAGATAGAATCAAAGTTAGCAAGAGACCTCTTATTTGTGCAGGTGGCGGAGTTATACTGGCAAATGCACAAAAAGAACTGGAGCAATTTGTTAGAAAATCACATATACCTGTTGTTCATACTCTTATGGGAAAAGGATGTATAAATGAAAATAGTGATTATTATGTAGGTTTAATAGGTACTCATGGATTTGCTTATGCCAATAAAGTTGTACAAAATGCAGATGCACTAATACTTATTGGAGCTAGAGCTTCAGATAGAACTATCAGTGGGGTAAAAAATTTTGCAAAGGATGCAGATATAATTCATATAGATATTGATCCTGCTGAAATAGGTAAAATTCTGAACACTTATATTCCAGTAGTTGGTGATTGTGGAAATGTTTTATCGGATTTAAATAAAGAAATAGTAGCTCCACAGACGGAAAAATGGATGGAAGAAATTAAAAATTGGAAGAAAGATTTGCATATAGAAAGAAAGCTTACAGGTAAAGTTAATCCAAAATATGTGTTAAAAACTGTTTCTGATACATTAGGAGAAGAGGTTATTTTGACAGCAGATGTAGGACAAAATCAGTTATGGTGTGCTCGTAACTTTAGGATGGCAGGGAATAGAAAGTTTTTAACTTCTGGAGGCCTTGGAACTATGGGATATTCTCTTCCAGCAGCTATTGGTGCTAAAATTGCATGTCCTGATAAACAAGTTATAGCTTTTGCAGGTGATGGTGGATTTCAAATGAGTCTTTTTGAACTTGGAACTATTGCAGAAAACAATCTAAACATTATTATAGTTTTGTTTAACAACTCAGGACTGGGTATGGTTAGGGAGATGCAAGACAATAAATATTCTGGTGAATTTGGAGTAAACTTTAGGACTAATCCAGATTTTGTAAAGCTTGCAGAAGCTTATGGATTGACAGCTAAGAGAGTAGAAAATGATTCTGAATTTAACGGAGTTTTTAGAGAAGCATTAGATTCAAGCAAGGCATTTCTGATAGAGTGCATTGTAGATCCTCATGAGAGAACTTTTTAGAAAGAGGTGATTACTATAAAAAAGTATGTGATGTCAGTATTAGTTGAAAATCATTCAGGTGTTTTAAGTAAAGTAGCCGGGCTTTTTAGTAGAAGGGGATATAATATTCACAGTCTCACTGTAGGAGTTACAGGAGATCCTGAAATATCACGAATGACTATTGTATCCATTGGAGACGACTATATGTTTGAACAGATAAGTAAACAGCTGAATAAATTGATTGAAGTTATAAAAGTAATAGAATTAGACCCCGATGCATCTGTTTATAGGGAGTTATCTCTTATAAAAGTTTGTGCAGAATCCAACAATAAACTGCTAATTATGGAAAGCGTAAATACTTTTAGAGGTAGAATAGTAGATATGAATGAAAAAAGTATGATAATTGAAATAACCGGAAATGAAAAGAAGATATCTGCTTTTATTGAACTAATGAAACCTTATGGAATAAAGGAAATTATACGTACTGGACTTACTGCACTTCAAAGGGGAAGTAAGCTGGAAGACTAAATGCAAACTCATAATAAAAAATATCTCTTTTGTCTTAAATATTAAAGACAAAGGGATATTTTTTTATTTGCTAGTATTACTTATAAATAGGAATATTAACAAATATAAATTATATACTTAATATAGACAAAGTATATTTTAAAAGATGGGAATACAAAATTAATATTTGAAGTAAAGAACTTATTTAAAGTATAGATGAAATGCTGTAAGAGTGGTATGAAAATTAAATTTAGAGGAGGGACAGAGACATGGATAATACCATATTATTGAGTAAGATATCCCAGGGTCTAATGGAATGCTGTAAATCAAAAAAATTTTTGAGAGTAAAAAAATTAACTGTGAATGTAAGTGAAAATAGCAATATTAATTCTTGTAATCTTTATGAGTATCTTAAAAATTTTAATAAAGGCATAGTAGATGAATCTACAGAAATTAAAATTGAAATTGAAGATTTGCCGGATCAAGTTGTAATCATAAGCAGTATAGAAGGTGATATATCACAAGAGTGTGTATAAAGTATGAAATGAGGGGAATGGGTATAGATTTGTGTAAAAACCAAATCTATACCCATTCCCTTAAGCAAGATTAAATTTCTTTCTAATCATATTGACTAATACTTTTGCTGTCTCATCAATTCCACCAAACAGGCTGCTGTTAATTAAGATGTCTTTGTACAGTACATTATCACTGTACGATTTTGCATAACTTAGGCTGTATAGCTGACGGGCTTCATCAACTTCTTTAATCAGCTTATCAGCTTCATCTGGATTTATATGAAGTATATTGATGCAATTTTCCTTTCGTATCTCATAGGGAGCATAGATAAATATGCTGAAATGATTTGAATGATTTCTTAAAATATAGTCAGAACACCTTCCTACAAATATACAGGATGATTTATCTGCCAGATCACAGATGATTTTCTTTTGGACTTCAAATATTTCTTCCTGTACGTTTTCTGCACTAGTTCCTAGTGGAAACTTCATTTTTTTATATTCATTTTTATTTATTTCTTCTCCGCTGTCAATAGTGGATACAGGCAAATTCATCTTCTTTGCAGTTTCTTCTACGATATCCCTATCGTAATATTCAACACCTAACAATTCAGCCATTTTTTTAGCAATGGGACGTCCCAGACTCCCGAATTGACGGGAAATAGTTATTACATAATTCTCTAATCCGATATTTACCTTTTCATTTTCTAGAAAAGCTGTGGTAAAATTGCCGGAGACAAAGTTTTTATTTCTCATTATTGCAATATCAGTATTTATAGTTGTAGAAACTCCTTCTAGTTTAAAGTTTTTTAATGCTTTTATCATATTGGCAATGCAGGTATTTCTATCTTTTTCCCAAACCACAAGTTTACAGAGCATAGGATCATAAAATGGAGAAATCTTGTATCCTTCGTGAATAGCATGTTCTATACGAACAGTTCCATCTGAGGTATCAGGAAATGATAAACTTGTAATTGTACCTGGTGAAGGTTTAAATGTTTTGGGATCTTCTGCATAAATACGGCATTCAATGCTGTGACCTTTTAGTTTAATATCTTCCTGTTTAAATGGCAATTTCTCTCCGTTTGCAACACGAATTTGATTTTCTACTAAATCTATATTTGCAACATATTCAGATACTGGATGTTCTACTTGAAGTCTTGCATTTATTTCCATGAAATAATAGTTTCCATCAGCACCTCTTAAATATTCAATGGTACCTGCTCCAGAGTATTTCATTTCCTTGATAATCTTTTGTGTATATGAATAAAGTTTCTTTCTGTCATCTTCAGTAACTACAGCTGACGGTGATTCTTCAATAATTTTTTGATATCTTCTCTGAATAGAACATTCTCTTTCTCCTAAGCAGACTACATTTCCATAGTCATCTGCTATAAACTGTACTTCTATGTGTCTTGGAGATAGTACTGCTTTTTCAATATAAATATCTCCACTTGCAAATGCCATATTTCCTATTCTTTGCATGCTTTCAAAAATAGCCTGTGTAACTTTTTCAGATTCAAAGTAAGTAATTTTTTCTATTCCCTTACCTCCGCCGCCTTTATCCAGTTTAAGTAAAATAGGCAATCCAACTTTTTCTGCAGTATCATAAATTTCTTTTACACTGGAAATCGGATTTATTGTTCCTGGTGTAACCGGAACTCCTAATTTATTGGCAATAATACGGCAATAACATTTGGATTCGATGTTTTCTAGAATTGAAGGGTCAGGTCCGATCCACTTTGCACCTGCAGTAGCAACTGCATTAGCAAATGATGCTGCCTCTGATAAAAATCCATATCCGGGATGTACTGCATCTGCCCCTGATTGCTTAATAACATCTACAAGTGTATCAATATTTAAATAACTTTTAACAGGTGCAGAGGGGCCAATATTATAGCTTTCTGCAGCTTTGTTAATGTAATCAGCATTTTTATCAGCGTCTGAATATACAACAACAGTGTCAATTTTAAGTTTATTACATGTATGAATAATTCTGTTTACAATTTCACCGCGATTTGCAATTAAAATTTTTTTTATCATGTTAGCACTCCTTTTCAATAAATTATTGTTTTATTAATTAAGTTCTACAATAACCATTTATAACAGTTTACAATTATGCAGATAAAAAACAAGGACATGGCAAAAATAACTATAACAGATACATT
This sequence comes from Clostridium sp. AWRP, assembly GCF_004006395.2. NCBI lineage: Bacteria > Bacillati > Bacillota > Clostridia > Eubacteriales > Clostridiaceae > Clostridium > Clostridium sp. AWRP. The sequence continues at coordinate 2,257,806 of NZ_CP029758.2, forward strand.
GCCATGTCCTTGTTAGATTAAACTATAGCATATTTTAAGTTTTATGACAACAGTAAGCAACACAAATTTATGATATACTATTAAAAAATCAATTTAAAATTGTAAAAGGGAGTCAAAATATGAGTTATCTTTTATCTGAATTTTATTCATCTTCAAAAGAAATATATAAGATTAAGTTAATTGCAGGCGAAAAAGGCCTCATAAATGATATGACATGGGTATACCTTACTGAAGATATAGAAAATGGAGATTTTCTAAGAGAAAATGAATTAGTTATTACTACCGGTTTGTCAGCTGGAACAAAAATAAATTGGATTTATGAATTAATTAGAGAATTAATTTACCGAAAATGCAGTGGTTTGTTAATAAATACTGATAAATATATTCTTGTTAAGGATATTTCTAGAGAAGTTATTGAACTATGCAATTCAGAAAATTTTCCTCTTTTTATAATGCCGTGGGAAATACATATTTCTGATATTATGCAGGATTACTGTAATAAGATATTTATGGATAAGTACCTGGAAAATACTTTGTCTAAGCTGTTTTATAATGTAATATTTGATTCACAAAATATTGAAAAGTATATTCCCCTTTTAAATTCAAACGGTTATCCTACAGAATCTTCTTACTATGCAGCTAAAATAATTAATATTAGTTCACCGCTGAAATTGCAAAATTGTATTAATCTTTTGTCAATAAAATATCACATATTTTTAAAAAACAACTATTATATTTTGATTCTGAAGGAATGCTCAAAAAAATTGCTAAATAATCTTATGAAAAACTATTTTGAAATAGTTGATAATGAAATAGTTTTAAACTCATCAATATTAAGACCTCAAATAGGAATAGGTGAAAAAGTTTCTTCATTATCAAAACTTTATTTTAGCTACTCTACTGCTTCCTATGCTTTAGAAACAGCTAAAGATTCGAATAAGGACTGTGTGTATTTTGATGAGCTTGGTATATTTCGTATATTGAGTTCTGTATCTAATAAAGAATTACTTCAAAGTATATATTTCGAAATGCTTGATCCTATAATAGATTATGACAGGAAAAATAATACTCAACTGCTAAAAACTTTAAAAGTATATTTGGATTTTGACGGCAGCATTCAGGAAACTGCAAATTTCCTATATAATCATCGCAATACCATCAATTACCGTATGAAGAAAATACATGGCCTATTAAAAAAAGATTTAACATCAACGGAAGATAAGTTTAATCTAAGGATGGCCTTTTATATTAAAGAATATATGAGATTGTAAATGCGCGATAAAATATAGAACTATCTTATCAATATTAAAATAGAGATAAGATAGTTCTTATTATTTTATTGTAAAAGTTATATAGGGTAAACATTAGGTCAAAATGAACATTTTTAATGAAAAATTTTTCCAAATAGTAATTTAATAGGCATATGATAATTAAAATTAGCAATAATTCGTAAATATAGCCTTATAAAATTAGCAAATCATAAATAGTTATTTAGCTTTTTTGATAATTTATCACGCAATTTGTGATATTTTATTTAAAAAATATGCGAAATGAAAGAAAAAGGGATATGGGAAAGCTTTATGCATGCGCCTTATGTATATTGAGCACAAATTAGACAAATAAAGTTTGTGTTCATATGCTATTGTTATACAAAATGAAATATTGTAGTATTTAATTATTCAATATTGATGAAAAAAAAGTAAATATTACACTTTTCATTTTTATTTTGAATTTTGAAAATTTAGTTCTTGCAAAAATAACTATAAAAAATTGTAATAGTTTACATAATTTGAAATTGATAAATTAACAATTAAATAATTGAATAATTAAATACAAAATGCCATGTTTAAAAAATTAGTTACTAGTTTAAGGAGGCTTAAAAATGTTAAAGGAAGAATTACCCAAAATAATAACTGATCAAATCCCGGGGCCGAAAGCAGCAGAAGTAATACGAAGAAGAGAAGATGCAGCACCCTCTGCAATTAAATGTATATATCCTGTTGTAATAAAAAGGGCAGAAGGTGCGGTGATTGAGGATGTTGACGGAAATTATTTTCTTGATTGGACTGGTGGTGTAGGCGTACTAAACGTTGGATTTTCCCATCCAGAAGTGGTTGAAGCTGTGAAAGAACAGTCAGAAAAATATTTCCATGGTATGTTTAACATTGTTACACACGAAGGATATGTTAAGCTGGCAGAGAAAATGAACTCCATTGTTCCTGTGAAGGGAAGTAAGAAAAAAACGTTTTTCGCAAATAGTGGAGCAGAGGCCGATGAAAATGCAGTAAAAATAGCAAAAGCTTTTACAAATAGACCTAATATAATTGTATTTTCAGGAGCATTTCATGGACGTACAGTTATGACCATGGCAATGACGTCGAAAAAATCTTATGCCTATGGAATGGGACCTTTTCCAGACGGTGTATACCGTGCAGAATTTCCGTATTTATATAGAAGTCCTGAAGGAATGCCAGAAAGTGAAACCATTAATTATTATATAGAAAGTATTAAAAAAGTATTTGATCAAGCTTCACCACCAGAGTATGTAGCAGCTATAGTAGTAGAACCACTTCAGGGTGAAGGCGGATTTATTCCAGCTCCAATTGAATGGGTTAAAGCAGTAAGAGCTATTTGTGATAAATATGGTATATTGCTTGTTGCAGATGAGGTACAATGTGGGTTCTGCCGTACAGGTAAAATGTTTGCTTCTGAATATTGGAAGGAAGCAGGGGCAGCTCCAGATATAATAGCAACTGCAAAATCTATTGCAGCTGGTATGCCATTAAGTGCAATAACAGCAAGGGAAGAGATTATGGAGGCAGTAAGACCAGGAACAATTGGAGGAACCTTCTGTGGAAATGCAGTAGCATGTGCAGCAGCATTAAAAGTGATAGAAATTATGGAAAGAGATAATTTGGCTGACCGTTCTATGGAAATAGGTAAGAAAGTAATGAAACGCTATATGGAATGGGAAAAAAAATATGAGATTGTTGGAGATGTAAGAGGACTTGGCGGAATGGTTGGAATAGAATTTATAAAAAATAAAGAAAAGAAAGATCCAAATCCTGAAATTGTATCAGCAGTTATTCAAGAAGCAGCCCAAAATGGACTTATGATTGAGAACTCGGGTGTTTATGGAAATGTTATCCGCTTTTTAGCACCACTTGTAATTACAGATAAGCAGCTTGAAGCAGGATTAGATATTTTTGAAAAAGCAATTTGTAAGTGCATGCAAAAGTAAGTTATTTTTCTATTATAAATAAATTACACAATTGAATCAAATAATTAAATATAAAAAGGGAGGAAAAAGTATGAGCAAGTATGATGTTATTATTGATACTCTTCCTGCTAAAGGTGACAGAATTGAAATATTATTCCGTCAGGCAGGTGATGGCTTTATTCAAGTAGAATATGGTTATGAACAGAGGGTGGAACTGCTGGATTCCTTTAGAATTCTGGCAGTAGATTCAAAGGTTAAGAAAATGAATATCAAGGGATTAATTGAGACATTACCAAGTTTAAGAGCAAATATGATACATTTTGATCCTACCATTATTTCCCCACAAGAACTTATTGACAAAATTAAAGATGCAGAAGAATCTATTGCTGGTGTTGATGATATGGTAATTGATTCAAGAATCATTACATTACCAATTGCTTTCGAGGATAGCCAGACTAAAAAGGCAGTTGAAATGTATTTAAAACAGATTCGTCCTGATGCACCAAACTGCAAGGATGGATATAATCTTGATTATATGGCCCTATGTAATGGATGCACTGTAGATGATATTAAACATATGTTATTAGATACTTATTGGTATAACAGTGGATGTGGTTTCTGGCCGGGCGGTGGATTTTTCTGGCCAATGGATCCAAGGTGCAAAATGATTGTACCAAAATACAATCCTCCGCGTATATGGACTCCAGAAGGAGCAGTTGGTATTGGTGGAGCTTGCCTATTTACTTACACTACAGCAACTGGTGGTGGGTATCAATTATTTGGACGTACTATTCCTACATTCCAGTTATCAATGAAACATCCACAATTTAAAGACGGACCATTTTTATATCGTCCATCAGGGGATCGCATAAAATTCGTAGAAGTTTCAGAAAAAGAAATATTAGATATATATGATCATGTCCATGAGAAAACAGATTATGTATATGATATCCAGGAAAGCCAAATTGTTGTTAAGGATTATCTGGAATTCCTTGCAAAACCAGAAGTTGTTAAAGGTGCCGAAGAATTTGCAAAGCGCCAGGAACAAGGATCCAAAATAGCACCTAAGCTCTAATAAATAATATAAGAAGGAGGTAAAAAATATGATTAAAGTTATAAACGGTGGAATTGAAGTTTTGGTAGAAGATTGGCCAGGAAGACTTGGATACATGGGACTTGGAATGGCTGCTGCAGGTGCAATGGATAATCTTGCATTACAGCTTGGAAACTTGATTTTAGGAAATAAAAAAGGTGATGCAGCTTTAGAAATTGCCGGCGGTTATTGTCAGTTTGAAATTATAGAAGACGGAGTTATTGCAATAACAGGAAGTGACATGAGACCTACAATTAATGAAAGTGATGTACCAACGTGGCAAGCAATTGCAGTTAAAGCAGGTGACATACTTAAATTTTCACACTTTGGAGAAGCTGGTTTTAGAGCTTATGTGTGTATAGCAGGAGGAATTGATGTCCCAGAATATCTTGGAAGTAAATCAACTTGTCTTTTTGGAAGCTATGGTGGTTTTGAAGGGCGCAAGCTTGCAAAAGATGACGTTATAAAGGTGAATAAAAAAGATGCTTCAGGAATTGCTGGCAAAAAATTAAATCCTAAGTATATACCTGAATACGTGAATGAATGGGAATTAAGAACTATTCCAGGACCTAATTCAGTACCTGACTATGTAACGGAAAATGGAATGGATTATTTGTTTAGTACACCAATGAAAATCTCACATAATGCAAACAGAGCGGCTTATCGTTTGCAGGAAGTACCAGATTATTTTTGGGCACGTGAGGATGGTGGAAAAGGCGGAAGCCACCCTTCAAATATTGTTGATCATGGTTACAATATGCGCGGCGCAGTTAATGTAACTGGAAATACTCCTTCTTTGCTTATTGCAGATGGACCTACATTAGGTGGGTTTGTATGCGTTGCAAATGTTATTAATGCAGACTTGTGGAAAATTGGTCAGGGGATACCTGCAAGGGATAAAGTAAAACTTAAACTGGTTACTGTAGAAGATGCAATAAAAGCACGTAAAGAAAGAGAAGCAATGTTTGAAGCAGTTGATTTAGTGATTGATTAATAAAAATAAAAAATGAAAATGGAGGATAAAATTATGGAATATACATTAAAAGCACATATGCCTGGGCTTGTAGCTCGAGTAGTAGTAAATGTTGGTGACAAAGTTGAAGAAGGACAGGAGCTTGCAGTTATTAATTGTATGAAAACGGAAATGAGCTGCCAGACAGAAAAAGCAGGTGTAGTAAAGAAAGTTCTTGTTGCTGAATGGGATGAAATGGATATAGGATCTCCTATGATTATTTTAGAAGCTTAATGGAGGTGAAGCAGTATGAAGATAGATATTAATGTTGATATGGGCGAAAGCTTCGGACGTTATATCCTTGGAGATGATGAAGCACTTATGCCTTATGTAACATCTGCAAATATTGCAACATGCTTTCATGCCGGCGATCCACTTGTTTTGGAACGTACCGTAAAATGGGCAAAAAAGTATGGAGTGGCAATAGGTGCACATATAGGTCTTCCTGATAGGCAAGGATTTGGAAGAAGGCAGATGGACATTTCAGCTGAAGAACTTAGATCTGACATGTTATACCAGTTAGGAGCAATGGATGCATTTTTAAAATTGCATGATCTTAAAATGCAGCATGTAAAACCTCATGGGATATTGTATCGTATGGTTGGTGAGCAGGAGAAGTATATTGATACTTTTCTTGATACCATTGAAGAATATAATAAAGATCTTTATATCATGCTTCATACAGGATGCGAGGCTTTAAAACGTGCAGAAAAGAGAGGCTTAAAGACAGCACCAGAGGTATTGATTGATCTTGGCTATGATGAAAATGGAAACTGGATGCTTGAAAGAGTTAAGAAAGCACGTTCACCTCAGCAAGTAGCTGATAGGGCTGTTAAGGTTGCAAAGGAGAGAAAAATTGATACTATTGATGGAAAACTAATTGATGTTGATGGATGCACAGTATGTATTCATGGTGATTCACCTAATGCCCTTGAGGTGGCAACTGCAGTTAAAAAATCATTAGAAAGCAGTGGTGTAACAGTTACAGACCTGAATGGATACTTTGGACAAACATAGGAGGAGGAGTAGAGATGAAAAAAATTGAAGCATTAGATGTATCGGTAGCAATTTTAGCAGCAGTATCATGTCTCTTTATGTATATAAAAGTTCCTGTTTGGGCTTTGTTTATAGGCTGGGCATGGTACTTTAGTTTAGGAGCAACTCCAGATCTTATTGCAAAGGGAATACCACCGATGATTACCGGATCAGTACTTGCAATTTTAGCATTTGTTCTTATCAATGTATTTACGGGATTTATGCCAGCTATGGCAGCTACGGTAGTTTCAGTTTTTATTACAGTATTTTTATTAATGATATCACTAAAAATACCTGCCTTAAATATTTCGCTCATGTCATTTAATGCTTATTCATGTATGTTCATAGGTTATGGTGCAGGAGCATATATGGCAATTAAAGGAATGCCTGCTCTACTTAATGCAGCAATTTGGATTACAGGAGCAAATTTCATTGGATTGATTTTTGGGTGGATGAGTATTAAATTTACAACATTTAAAAAAAATTGAAGTTAAATGATGGGGTTGTTACATTAGATTTTAGTGTAACAACCCCGTATTTATTTTATAAAAGAACAAAGGGAATGGAAATCTATCCAGTCATTGGAATTTTTTGAGGATATACTTTTATCTATATTTCTAAATGTTACATTATTATCTTGCAGTAAATAGGTATATTTATAGCCTGAAAAGTCAAATGTTTTTAGATATTTATAGTTAAATTCGTAATAGCAGCTGTGGTTACCTGCAAATGAATTCATTAAACTATACTCAACTCCATAATAGCTTTTACCATCATAAATTATTTTGGTGAATATTGTATAACCATTTCCCATGGTGTGAACAATTTTAAGGGATGATTTTTTTCCCTTTTGAGTATCAGAAATAAATTTATTTGCTATTTTACTACCAGAATTAATACAGCCATCGCCATCAAGAATACAACTGTCTTTAAGGGTATTTTGCATAGAGTATTTTCTTGAATCCAGAAGTAGTTCATGTTTAATATTTTCATAGCGGTGTTGGGAGACAATTAGTGCATAAATCTTTTTATATGTTTCTTCTGTGAGTTCATTAATAAATTTGTGAGGCTTTTCTATATAATATTTTCCATCTTTTTTATACATAAAGTAGAATTGATTATTTACTTCTACTTTATTGTAATTGGATGCTTGTGAAATATTATTCATACTTTTAATATTTATTTCTTTACCACTTTCAAGTAAAGTCGGAAGAGAATTATATGTTATAAACTTATTCATAATATTTTTGTATAAAGTAATGAATCCTTCAAGTGTAGAAGAGGTTCCATATACATCTTTAGTCATAGTGCTATTTGCCCAGGTTCTAGTTCGCTGGATCGTTTGATCATAATCACCCTCATTACTTAAGATGAAATTTACTTGCTTTACGTTACCTATCAAAGCAAAAATTAAAGCAGCATTTTGATCAAAAACAGTTTGATTATCTTTTGTTAAAAAACATCGTTTGGCCTGGCGGGTGGTTTCATAAGTTATCTGTATAGTGTAGGGCTCCTTATCTGTAAAAAGTTGTACTTTTTTATAGGTTAATATTTCTGGTATAAGCAAATTTTTTACTATAGTAACTACTTTGCTGTTATCCCCCGTGTAGGGAGTCTGGTATTCATATATTTTTTTGGCAAAGTCGTTTTGAGATCCCTGAATATTTCTTGGATTGGTCATAAGTCCAATGCTGACACATATAACAGCAATTACTGCAGTTAAGAGTACCCAAAAAACAGGTTTTTTGTAATTAAGAACGTTCTTAATTCTTGCTTTTGTATTATTTTCTCCAAAAGCAATAGGGATTCCTTTTATAGCCCTATTATTTATCGACATAGATAATAGGGACGTACTGTAATCCTTTTTTATACCCGTACCTAGTTCTTTTAGAACTTGCTCGTCACAGGACATTTCCATGTCTTTACTCATGAGCATAAAACTAAGCCATACAAGAGGATTGAACCAGTGAAGGCACAATGCTAAAAAGGCAATAAGTTTTATTATATAATCATATCTTTTTATATGTATTTGCTCATGCTTTAGAATATAGCTTTGTTCTATTTTGTTAAGGCCTATAGGCAGATATATTTTAGGTTTTATAAATCCAAGTACAAAGGGAGATAAAATAGTTTCACATTCAAATATATTATTTTTTACAAGTACTGCAGTATAAATTTTATGCTTCAACCTCACATAGAATACTATATTGTAAATAATTAGTAGTAAGATACCTAAAAACCAAATAACTGAGAAGGCAAATAGAACTATATGAATGGAATCATTACTGGCATGACTTATACCAGCAGGTAGAGTGGTGTTAATGGACGAATTCACCATTTCTGTTCCATTGTCAATCTGTGGTTGAGGAGTCATTACAATATTTGAAGAAATATACTCCATTTTGCCTGAATCTAAACTTGCTCCTTGTAAAAAGCTGAAAACGGAGGAAAAGGAAAAAGGACAGATGAGCCGAAATAGTACAACTATCCATAAGACGTAGGAAAAGATTTTAGGAGCTCTTTTTAAAATTAGTCTGGCAGCAAGAACAAATAAGATAGCATAACTTGCTGTAAGACTCATGTTGATTACATCAACAAATAACCTTTGTAGTAAAAGTTCCATTTTTACTCCTCCTCATAACTGTCGATTAAATTTTTAAGCTCATCAGCTTCTTTCTTACTTAATTTTTTATCATTCATAAATGCTGTTATAAATTGAGGAAGTGAACCGTTAAAGGTTCTATTTATAAATTGCTCGCTTTCAAATTTTTGTACTTCTTTTTGTTTTATCACTGATGTTACTATTGCATTCTCATTCTTCAATATTTTGCGACAGCATAATTTTTTCAAAACTGTATATGTTGTAGATTTTTTCCAGCCAAGAATTTGCTTGCAAAGTTTTACAAGCTCACCGGAGCCAAGAGGCTCATTTTCCCAAACAATACTTGCAAAACGATATTCACTTTCACAAAGGTTGAACTGTTCCACGATATATCTCCTTTCGGTCTATAGTAATAGACTTGCTATATTCCGAGTCTATCACTATAGACCAACAATGTCAACATAAATAGTACCACATTATGAGTATGATGGTAATAAAATAAGAGATACCCAACTTTATAATAGTAAGTATCTCTTATTTAAATAATTACATCAAGTTCAACTTTTCTTCCATAGATTTAAATTCTTTATTTACAGCTTCATCAGGTTTTTTAGTCAAAAGACTTACAACTATGATGGATATTAGAGATAAGGTAAAGCCAGGAATCATCTCATATAAATGGGCAGATAACCCTGATACAATCCATATTATAACAGTTAAGCCACCTACAACCATTCCAGATAAAGCTCCCCATTTGGTCATTCTCTTCCAGTAGAGACTTATTAAAAGAGTTGGACCAAAAGCAGAACCAAAACCTGCCCATGCCTGTCCTACTATACTTAGGATAGTTTTATTTGGAACATAAGCAAATAAAACTGCAGCAGCTGCAACGACAAGTACAGATATTCTTCCTATAAATACCTGAGTGTGTTCAGGTGCTTCCTTATTTAAAAATGTAAGATAAAAATCTTTTGTAATAGAACTGGAGCAAACTAAAAGCTGGGAAGAAATAGTACTCATAATAGCAGCAAGTACTGCAGATAGTATTATACCTGTAATAAATGGATGGAATAATATATCACCAAGACGCAGGAATACCATTTCAGGATCTTTTAGAGGTTGATTGTGCATTGTAAAATATACAAGACCTATAAGTCCACTGCTTATTGCACCTAAAAGGCCAATAGTCATCCAGCTTATGCCTATTCTCCTTGCAGATTTTAATTCTTTTGCAGATTTTATTGCCATAAAACGTACAATAATATGAGGTTGTCCAAAGTAACCAAGTCCCCAGGCTAAAAATCCAATAATAGTAGAAAAACTTGTTCCTCTAAGTATATCAAATAGCGCTGGATTGATATGTTTTACTTTACTTACAAAGGTCCCTGGATCTACTCCTATATTCATGTATGCAACTATAGGTACCATGATGAGAACTACAAACATAATACTTCCCTGGAAAAAGTCAGTGAGACTTACTGCTAAAAAACCACCAAAATATGTATATATTACAACTATAGACAGTGTAACTATTACTCCTGATGTATATGTAAATCCAAAGATGTCCCTAAATAATTTTCCGCCGGCTACGATACCTGAAGAAACGTATAAAGTGAAGAAAACGAGAATTATTATTCCTGATACAAGCCTCAGCATATTAGCATTATCCTTAAATCTGTTTTGTAAATAATCTGGCACGGTTAAAGAGTCATTTGATACTTCCGTGTAAATTCTAAATCGTGGGGCTAATAGTAGATAATTAAAATAAGCTCCTATAGTTAAACCAATTCCAAGCCACATACTGGAAATACCTGTAGTATATACAGCACCGGGAAGCCCCATAAGCATCCAGCCGCTCATATCACTTGCACCAGCAGATAATGCTGTAACCATAGGGCTTAGACTTCTACTTCCAAGCATATAGTCTGAAATATCATGGGTTTTCCGGTAAGAATAATATCCGATTAAAAGCAAGATAAGTATATACAACCCGATAGCCATAAGTGAATAGTATTTCATATAAATTCTCCTTTTTATAATTTAAGTTTTGTTAAAATTGATTTATGAATTTTTAAATCAGTAGAATGTCATATAAGTATAATATCACATTCTAAGTGAATTTTAAATTATTATATGATTTTAAAGTACATGGCTAAGAATATGGAACTAACTTATACATAAGAATGTACATGAAAATTTTGAATATGAATTTTTAAAAGCATTTTATGCAAAAAGGCGGTATTAGATATTAAGACAAATTAACCACACTAATTGTAAAATGTTATAATAAATATATAAAAATCATATTTATGGGAAAGGGGAAATTTGAAATGAAAAGTGACATGATAAAATATGTGGAAAAAGCAAAAGAACTTGGGGCATATAATGCTAAAATAATAAGTACAGATACTATAAAAACAGGGGCATGGACAATATTAAAGTGTAAGTATGGTTGTAAAAATTATAATACAAGTTATTGTTGTCCTCCAAAGACTCCTTCTTATAAGGAAACTCAAAATATAATCGATTGTTATAGTACTGGATTGATAGTACAATCTAAATTAGATCTTGAAGCTACTACAAAAATTATAAATAAATTGGAAAATGAAATTTTCCTTTCAGGTTATTATAAGGCATTTGGATTTGGTGCAGGGCCTTGCAGATTGTGTGAGAAATGCAATATGGAACATTGTGCACATCCACAGGAAGCTAGACCTTCTATGGAAGCTTGTGGTATAGATGTATTTGCAACTGTAAGGGAAAGTGGTTTCCCTATAGAGGTATTGAAAGGTGAAAAAAGTGAAAGTAAAAATGAAATAAATTGTTATGGATTGATATTGATTGAATAAGGGGCTATTTTTAATAGTTCCTCTTATTTATATCATGTATTTTTATAATTTACTGAAAATAATATCTAAAAGGAATATTCACAATTATAAATAAATTTGATGAATTTAAACATTATATAAGTTGAATTATATAAATATACATGATATGCTAATATTAGCATAAGTTAACATCAATATTATTTTTTATTAAAGGGGGGAAGTATTGTGAGTAAAAAACTAGTTGATAAATGGAAGACTTAGATGGAAACGTTATCTTATCAGAGGTAAAGGTACAGAAAAAAATGGTACACCAATATTAGATATAATAGTAGATCTACAGAAAGAAATGGAAATTATTTATGATGATATAGGAAAGAGTATAGTAACTACAGTAATGGAGAACAATAGGTCTGATGTAAAGGATTTAGGCGTTGATGTACCTACATCAAAGTACATTGAGGTTATAAAACAATATAAACCAAAGGCAATAGGATTTTCTAAAATATATTATGAAAGGAGAATATTATGGAAAAGAAATTGAAAAAATCTATTATTAATTTTTATGGTGTACCATCCTTTGGGTTTCAGTTATTTGTAAATGTGGAAATCTATTATTTTGCTGCATTTTTAACTGATTACGCAAAAATATCCGCAGCTCTAGCAGGAACTGTGTTGATGATTACAAGTATATTTGATCTTGTATGGGTTCCTACTGCAGGAGTTATCTTGGAAAAAACCAACTTGAAGTGGGGGAAATATCGTTCATGGCTATTAGTAGGACCTCCTTTTGCAGTACTATTTTATATTTTACAATTTTCCAAGATAGGTTCTGCAGGGGTAAATGCAGTTATAATTTCAATAGGATTTATAGTAAGTCATTTAATTTGGAATGTTTTTTATGCAGGACATATAGCAATGAACTCTTCTATGACAGAAGTAAGGGAAGAAAGAATTGCTATGGCATCAAACAGAGGTATGTTTAATTCATTAGGCAATATTTGCTTTTCTTTGTTAAGTATGCCTTTAATATTGATGATAGGTAAAGCTATCGGCAATCCTGCAGGTGGATATACTTTTACCGTTGCAATTGCAGGTATTCTTATGATGGGATGCTATTATATATTATTTTTTATGACTAAAGACTATGCAAATGCTGGAGTTTCAACTCAAACAGGTAAATCAGAAGAAAAAATGTCTATAGGTGAGATGCTAAAACAAATAGTAGTAAATCCTCCTCTTATAGGATTGTTATTAGGTGAACTTGGAAGATATTTAGGAAGGTTTATTATTTTTGGAATGGCGTTTTATTATTTTAAATATGTTGTTAATAATTTGGCAGTAGTTACTGTATTTTTTACAGGTCTTAGTATAGTATGCCTTTTGGGTGCTGTTATTACAAATCCGCTTGCTAAAAAAATTGGAGAAAGAAATACTTATATTTTATCACTTGTAATATTTATAGTTGGATTACTTATTGTATGGGCTTTACCAATGAATTATATGTCATTTATAGTATTGATGCTTGTAGCATATTTAGGATATGGAATCCCTGATGCGTTAGGTGTTGCTATGTATTCATCCACTGTGGAATATGGAGAATGGAAAACTGGAAAAAATGCACGAGGATTTATTATGTCATTAATAAGTTTCCCAATTAAAATTGCAATATTTTTAAGAAGTGTTATTATAACAGCTGTCCTTGTGGGTGCAGGATATGTTGCAAATATGAAGCCTACAGCCCAATTAGTATCAGGTATAAAGAATGGAATGGCATTAATTCCAGCAATTATCATGATAGTAGGATTGATTTTCATTGTGTTACTTTATAAAATTACACCTGATAGTCTTGAAAAGATGCAAGAAGAAATTAAAGCAAGAAAAAATTAGAATAAGAAAAGTAGAAAATTAAAATCTCTATATGCTTCCTTTGTGATGAATAGTTAAAACAACAAAACTGTTTATTTCAAGGAAGCATATTTTTATCTGATGGCTGCTTATTGAAAATACTCATAATGTATAAATAAATATGCTATATTTATTCATTATGCAGGGTGAATTTCCATAATATATATGTTATCCTGTTATTGAACAAGTAATTACTTTATATTAAAGGGGGAAATGTTATGAGTAAAAAGTTAGTTGATGCAATGGCTGACTTAGATGAAGACGTTGTCTTATCAGAGGTAAAGGCACAAAAAGAAAATGGAACACCAGTATTAGATATAATAGCAGATTTACAGGAAGGAATGGGGATTGTAGGAAACAGATTTGAAAAAAAGGAATATTTTTTATCTGAACTCATTATGTCGGCAGAAGTTTTTAATGAAGCTTCAGAAATCATTGGAGGATTGGGAGAGTCCACTGGATCAAGCAATGGCATATTTGTAATGGGAACTATTTACGATGATATACACGATATAGGAAAGAATATAGTAACTACGGTAATGAAAAGTAATGGGTTTGATGTAAAGGATTTAGGTGTTGATGTGCCTACATCAAAATACATTGAGGCTATAAAGCAATATAAGCCAAAGGTAATAGGAATATCCTGCCTTTTGACTACTTGCTTTGACAATGTAAAACAGTGCATAAAGGAAATAGAAGATGCAGGACTTAGAAAAGATTTAAAGATTCTAGTTGGAGGTGGCCCTGTAGACGATGCGGCAGGAAAATATATGGGTGCAGATTTAGTTTGTAAGGATGCACAGCAAACTGTAGATTTTTGTAAAAAAGCCATGGGGGTGTAATAAAATGAAAACTACAGAAGAACTGTATAGTGAACGTTTAAATAGAATAAAGGCAGCCATAACATTGCAAAAAAATGATAGACCTCCTTTTTCTATGAATTCATCTGCCTTTTGTGTTAAATATGCAGGTGGAAAATTATCCGATATGGTTACTAATGTAGAATATGGAAACTCCTTAATTTTGAAGGCGGTAAAATCTCTTGGAGTAGTAGATTGTATACAAGGTGGAGCAGACTTTCCACCTATGATGGGTACAGTGTACCTTTCGCCAACTAAGCTTCCAGGTAGAGAACTTCCTTGTGATACTTTATGGCAAATTGATGAAAAAGGTCTTATGACAGAAGAAGATTATGACACGATTATAGATAAAGGATGGAATTATTTTTCACAAAAATTTATAAAGGAAAGGTTGGGAAACCTTTATAAAGATATTGAATATTTTATGCCACTTGCTCCTAAGTTGAATAAAAAAATTGTGGATGAGGGATATGTAATTTTAACGGAAGCTGTAGCTCTACCTCCTTTTGAAACTATAAGCGGAGCACGTTCCATATCAAAGTTTATGAGGGATCTATATAGGATGCCTGATAAAGTACAAGCTGCCCTTGATGTAATTTTAGAAGATACTTTGGAGAGTTTAAGACAACAGATACGTGAGGTTAAGCCTTTGACAGTGTTTGTTGGAGCAGCTCGTGCAGCTGGAGATTTTTTGTCATTAAAATTATTTGACAGATTTATGTGGCCATACCTTAAAAAGATAGTAGAAGTAGTAGTGGATGAAGGATCATTTGCATATCTCCATTTAGATATGTGTTGGGATCGTTTTCTGGATTACTTTTTGGAACTTCCAAAAGCTAAGTGCATTTTTTCACCGGATAGTACAACAGATATATTTAAGGCAAAAAAAGTTTTAGATGGTCATATGTGTATTATGGGAGATGTTTCTCCATCGCTTTTAACGTTAGGTACAGCAGATGAAGTACATGCTTACTGTATGCGCCTTATGAAAGAAATTGGTCCTGACGGATTTATTATGGCTGCAGGGTGTATGCTTCCTGCAAATGCTAAAGTAGAAAATGTAAAAGCTATGCTTTCTGCAACTTGTGGAAAATAATACAAAAGATAGGGATGTGTTTTATATACAAATGTTATTAAAAAAGAGTACATACTGATACGATTTGGTATAAATCCTGCCAGACTTATTCTAAATTAATAATATCAGTTAAAGTACTCAGATAAATTATACTCAAAGTAAATTAAATGTGTCAATAACTAAAATTATAATAGAGTCAATTGAAATGAAAAATAATGAACAACTAATTGTATATGAAATGTAAAAAATATGGGGGTGTAATAAAATGATACCACAAAAAATGACTGAAATACGTAATAAAAGGGTTATGGCTGCACTTAATATGGAGAAAACAGATAGAATTCCAATATTTCTTTCTGGACAGATGTATTATAATTTTATAGATCCTACAATGACTATTGCTGATTATTGGAGAAGACCTGAATTAGTGGATGAAAAACTTATAGAGGCTGCAGAGCTTCCTATACTCGATGAAATGGATTCAGCTCCCACATGTACAGGAATACCTATGGAAACTTTTCTGCAAAGTTTTGCAGCTATGTGGTTTGCAAAGATGAAAGTGCCTGGACGTGAATTAGGTGATAATGTACTATGGCAGATTGATGAACAAGGACCTATGACAGAAGAAGACTATGATACAATTATAGACAAAGGCTGGGAATATATGAAGAAAGAACTCTATAATAGAATTGGATATCATCCAGAAGAGCTTCCTCAAATGGATATGGGGTATGTTGGAAAACTTCAAAAAAGAATAGCTTCTCTTGGAAAAACAACGGTTGGCATGTCCGGTGGATTATTACCTATACCACCATTTGAAACTTTAAGTGGTGCACGTAAATTGTCTAAGTTCTTTAGGGATTTATATCGTATGCCTGACAAAGTTAGGGCAGCATTAGATGTTATGGAAGAGGCAGAATTAAAAAATACGGTTAAAGCTATGAAAGCTATTCCTGGTGTATATGGATTCATAGGTGGAAGCCGATGCGGATGTGACTTTATATCACCCAAAATTTTTGAGAAATTCTATTTCACATATCATCAAAAGCTAGTGCCTGTAATGCAGGAAAATAATGTAAAAACGTGGTTCCATATGGACGGTAACTGGGAAGCATTTTTACCTTACTTTAGGGAATTCCCTAAAGCTCAGTGTATATGGGATCCTGATCATGTAACTGATATTCGAAAAATTAAAGAAATACTGGGAGACAAGATGTGTATTACCGGCAACGTGCCTCCAGCATTTACATCAGTTGGTACACCTGAAGACTGTTACAAGTATGCTAAGGATCTTGTGGAATTATTTAAAGATCATGATGGCTTTATTATGAACTCAGCTTGCAGTGTTCCACCTAATGCAAAACGAAAAAATATAGAAGCTGTTATTTTAGCAACTCTTGGTAAGTAATTTGAATTAGAATATTTAATTTTAAAAATAGAAGATGTTTCTGGGAGGTTCCCAGAAACATCTTCTATAAAAAATAATAATTGTAATTTTTAATCCAAGGTTTTTTTCATAAAGCCTAATAAGGATGCGGTTATAAAAGAACCTATTAATATAGCAAATACATATAAGAGTGGATTACCGCTAACTATTGGTATTACGAATATGCCGCCGTGAGGTGCAGGAAGTCCTATGTTGAACATCATGGATAATCCTCCAGCAACAGCAGCTCCCACTACAGATGCAGGGATTACTCTTGCAGGGTCTGAAGCTGCAAATGGTATAGCACCTTCGGTTATAAAAGTAGCTCCCATTATATAACAAGTTTTTCCTGCATCTCTTTCTTCTCTTGTAAACTTATGTTTAAAAAATGTAGTAGCAATAGCAATTCCAAGAGGAGGAACCATTCCACCTGCCATTATTGCAGCATGAGGGGTGAATTTACCTGCAGCTATCATGGCTATTCCAAAAGTATAAGCTGCTTTATTTACAGGGCCTCCCATGTCTACAGCCATCATTCCACCTAATATAATTCCTAAAATAACTTTATTGGTTGTTCCCATTGATCCAAGCCATTGTTCTAGAGCTGTATTTATAGCTTTTACAGGATTTACAATAAACAAAAGCATTATGGCTCCGGTAATTAATATTCCAAATAAGGGATATAGAAGTACAGGCTTTATACCTTCAAGTGAAGCAGGTAGTCCAGAAAAGACTTTCTTTAGTAATATAACAACATAACCACCTAAAAATCCAGCAATTAATCCACCTAGAAATCCAGCTCCATTATTAGCTGCTATAAAACCTCCAACCATAGCAGGTGCAAAACCAGGTCTATCTGCTATACTCATTCCAATAAAACCAGCAAGTACAGGTACCATAAGAGAAAATGCGTAAGTACCGCCTATATCATGTAATAGCTTGGCCACAACATTAAAAGACGGATCTTTAGGATCAAAGCTTTTAATGCCAAACATAAATGATATAGCTATAAGTATACCTCCACCTACGACGAAGGGAAGCATATTTGAAACACCATTCATCAGATGTTTATAAAAACCTGTTCGCTGTTTTTTATCTAATTTAGATCCTTCAACTTTTTTATCTGAATGATATGTAGGAAGATCATCTCTTAAAGCTTTATTTATAAGTCCTTCAGGATCTTTAATTGCATCAGATACGGATACCTGGATTAATTTTTTGCCATTAAATCTTGTCATTTCAACTTGCTTATCTGCAGCTACAATTATGCCATCTGCCTTTTGTATGTCTTCATCAGTAAGCTTATTTTTTACACCAGTAGATCCATTTGTTTCTACCTTAATTTCAATTCCCATATCTTTAGCTTTGTTATTTAAAGCATCTGCCGCCATATATGTATGTGCTATGCCTGTAGGACAAGCTGTAACTGCTAATACTAATTTACTAGGTGATTTACTTATATTGTTTTCTTTAGATGTAGTGCTATGATTTTTAGATTTTACATATTCAGCTTCTTGTTTATCTATGAGATTTAATACTTCATCTTTAGATTTTGCATTTATAAGTTTGTTTTTGAATTCTTCATTCATAAGCATACTGGATAATCTGGCAAGGGTATCTAAATGTTCATTATCGGCACCTTCGCTTGCTGCTATCATAAAAAATAATTGGGCATCGGTTCCATCTAAGGATTCGTAGTCTAATCCTTCTTTTTTTATTCCAAAAGCTAAGGAAGGAATTTTTACGGCTGCTGTTTTTGCGTGGGGAATTGCTATACCTTCTCCTATTCCTGTAGAGAACTCAGATTCTCTTTTAAGTATCTGTTTTTTATATTCCTCTTTATTGTTTAATTTCCCAGCTGAATCGAGTATACTTATAAGTTCGTCTATTACTTCTAATTTGCTATTTGATTCTAATTTAAGTTTTATTGTACTTTCTTCTAAAAGTTCAGTGATTTTCATAATTTTACCTCCATTGTAAATTAATATTTCAACTTTTGCACATATAAAAATTTTGGTTTAATATAAAAAATTGTGAAACAATTTAATTAGTTGAAAATTGACAATTGATAGTGGGCAGTGAAGGTGGATTTTTTTCCGTTACACTACAAAAAATCTTTGATTAAGCTTTTCATCACTCGTTTTGCTAAAGCGAAACATTGCTTATTTATATAAATTTAAAGATTTTTTGCGACAGCTAAAAATCATCCTTCACTATTAATTTTTCATTCTTAATTTTTAACTTACGAAGCTTTGCAAAGCTTTTAAACTGTTAAAGTTTAGCTATTTGTACATTAGAAAGTAAATTCTCAACATCCTCTTTTTTACATAAATCTTTAGAAAAAGCAGTTGCACTTCCGGAAGCAGCACCATATCTAAAACTTTCAACTATGTTAAAACTTTTTGTATATTGGGCAAGAAAACCAGCTACAACGGAATCACCAGCACCTACGGAATTTCTTACTTCTCCTTTTGGTGCAGAAGCAGTGTAAATGCCTTCATCACATAAAAGCAGAGCACCATGCTTTCCCATTGAAATTATTATGTTTTGGGCACCCATATCTTTTAATTTATTGGCATAATAAATACAATTTTTCATATCTTTAATTTCTACATCAAATATGTCTCCAAGTTCATGTATATTAGGTTTTATTAGAAATGGTTTATATTTTAATGTAGAAGTAAGAGCACCTCCGGTAGTATCTACTATAACTTTACTGTTTTTACATTTTTCTTGAATTATAGAATATATATTGGATGGTATAGATTTTTGTACATTTCCTGCAAGTACTATAAAATCTTCCGGTTTTAAATTTTCTATTTTTTTGAATAGTTCATTTAAATTGCAACTATCTATATGTGGTCCTGCAGCATTTATTTCAGTTTCTTGATTGGATTTAAGTTTTATATTTATTCTTGTATCTTCACTAACTTGTATAAAATCTGTAAGAATGCCAGAATCTTTAAGAAAATCCTCTATAAACTTGCCAGTAAATCCACCTATGAATCCCAATGCTTTACTTGGTGTTCCAAGATTGCTTAGAACTCTGGACACATTTATTCCTTTTCCACCGGCATATTTTTTTTCATTTACAACTCTATTTATGGAGCCTAAAATTAAGTTATCAGTTTGTATAACATAGTCTATTGAAGGATTTAAGGTTACTGTATATATCATTAATCTGTCACAACCTTTACTTTAGTTTTTTGTATATATTTTTCATAATTTTCTATTTTACAGTCTGTAATTATAGAAGCCTGATCTAAATTTCCTACCTTTACAAAACTTACTTCTCCAAATTTACTCTCATCTGCAAGGATGTAGCTTTGATCTGAATGTTTAATGGCATTTTCTTTAAGTATAGCTTCTTCAGAGTCGGGAGTAGTAAATCCGTATTTTAGATGAATACCGTTTATACCTAAAAAGCATTTGTCAAATCTAAATTTTTCAATACTTTTAAGTGCATCACATCCTATAACAGCTTTTGTACTATTTTTAACTTTTCCTCCTAGTATATATCCATTTATATTGTTTTCAATAATAGCATTTATATGATTTAATCCATTAGTTACTACTATCAAAGATTTTTTGTTTATATATTGAATCATTTCAAAAGTAGAAGTTCCTGCATCTAAATATATACAATCTCCTTCTTCTATACAAGATGCTGCAAATTTTGCTATTTTTCTTTTTTGTTCTACATTTTGAATTTGTTTTTCGTTATAAGTTGGTTCTATGAGACGGCCTTTTGGCATGGTAGCACCACCATGAATTCTCTTTAGTACATTTGTATTTTCAAGATAAGTTAAATCACGTCTTATAGTAGATTCAGATGTATTTAAAAGGTTTACTAAATCGTTAACCTTTACAATCCCATTTTGCTTTAATTTCTCTAATATTATCTTATGGCGCTGTTCTGTTAGCAAAATTGCTCACCTTCTTTCCTAGATAAAATTTATTATTAATCATTGAATGTATTTTATGTAAACATTATAATATAAAATTTTCTAAAAAACAATCATTTTAGTTCAAAAACATTCAAAATAGTTCATAAATACTTCAAGATCAATCATATAGAGAAATTCTTCCTCCAAATTTAATAAGGATGAATTATTTTTACCTAGAAAACTAAGTATGTACACAGTGTGTATAAATTAGCAATGTCAAATTCTGCATTATGTAAGATGAATTTCAAAAAAATATGTGCTATTCTATATTTAATAAATGATTTATAAGCATCTATTTAATATTAAAAGAAATAATAATTATAACCTAAATTGTAAATGTTTTAATTAAATTGTTTATTAGAAAATTATGAAAATGAGGTAAAAATAGGAGGAGGTTAAAATATGTTAATAATAGGAGAATTAATAAATACAAGCAGGAAGCTTATACGTGAAGCTGTAGAAAAAAAAGATGGAAACTATATACAGGAAATTGCAAAAAAACAAGAAGAAGCAGGGGCAACTTATATAGACGTAAACTGTGGAACATTTATGCAAACTGAAGTGGAAACCATGGAATGGCTGGTTGAAAATATTCTTCAGGCAACAGACCTTCCATTATGTATAGATAGTCCTAACCCTCTAGCGCTAGAAGCTGGATTAAAAAAAGTAAAAAGTGGAAAACCAATGATTAATTCCATAACAGGAGAGAATGAAAGGTGGAATACAATACTTCCACTGGTAAAAAAGTTTAATTCTAAAATAATAGCACTTTGTATTGACAACACAGGAATGCCAAAGACACAGGAAGACAGGCTTAGAATAGCAGATTCCCTTATAACAAAACTTACTGGAGAAGGAATAGCTCTTGATGATATATATATAGATCCACTTATAAAACCAATAAGTGCAGGACAAAACAATGGAATAGAAGTATTATCTGCAATACAAAAAATAATGGAAAGCTATCCAGGAGTACATACTACCTGCGGATTAAGTAATATATCCTATAGCTTGCCAGCAAGAAAAGTATTGAATAGATTATTTATGGTTCAAACTATGGCTCGTGGAATGGACTCATACATTATGGATCCAACAAACAAGGAAATGAGGGGTGCTTTACTTGCATCACAAACATTACTTGGACAAGATAGATTTTCAAGAAAGTTCATTAAAGCATTCCGTGAGGGATTATATGAGTAATATAAGAACTGTCGTGGTGGCATGCAGGACTATTAAAGAGGAATTAGAAAGGGTAATTAATGAAATTCATTGTGATTATCCTATATTATGGATAGAATCAGGGCTGCACCTTAATACAGGGGAATTAAGAAAGTGTCTACAAGAAAAATTAGATAGTATATCAAATGTAGATCAGGTGCTTTTAGCTTTTGGTTACTGCGGAAATGCCGTCATCGGATTAAAATCATTAGATTATAAAGTTATTTTTCCACGAGTAGATGATTGTATTACTTTATTGCTTGGTTCTAGTGAAAGACGAAAAAATATTTCAAAAGAAAAGGAAACTTATTTTCTCACTAAAGGATGGCTGAATTCTGAAAGAAACATATGGGTTGAGTACAAGGATACAGTAAAAAAATTTGGGAAAGCTAAAGCAGATAAGGTATATAAAATAATGCTAGGAAATTATGAAAGACTTGGAGTTATTGAAACAGAAACTGATGAATCAGAAGACTTTATAAAAATAACTCATCAGGTTGCAGCAGATTTAAAATTAAAACAGGAAGTAATTCCTGGAACAATTAGTTATATTAAAAAGCTTTTAACTGGTCCTTGGAATAATGATGAATTTGTAGTAATTAACCCCTATGAAACGGTATCAATGGAACATATATATGGTATATCTGAAGCTCAAAAAAATAATTTGAACTCTAGTTCCAATGAAAAGGATGGTGTAATTAAATGAATTTAATTATTTTTGGAGGATTTCTTGGTTCTGGTAAAACAAGTTTAATATTATCACTAGCACATTTTTTAGTTGAAAAGCAAAGTCCCAATAAGCAAAATCTTGTAATAATTGAAAATGAAGTTGGAGAAACGGGCATTGATGACAAAGTGCTTAAAAGTAAAGGATTAAGTGTAAAAGAATTATTTTCTGGGTGTATTTGTTGTCAGCTTTCATCTGACCTCATAATTACTTTAAATGATCTTCGTGAAAAAGTTGATCCCGAATGGGTAATTATTGAAACTACAGGACTAGCTTATCCTAGCAAGATTTTAGGTACACTTAATAAATATGGTAAGGGAATAGAAAGCATACGGATTGTAAGTGTAGTTGATGCAGAACGATTTGAAGAACTTACTGAAATAGCACCGGTACTTATAAAATCACAGATATCAGATGGAAATACAATTCTTGTAAATAAGATAGATCTAGTTACAGATAAGCAATTAAAAAATATAGAACATTCTGTAAAAGAAGTTAATCCAAAGGCTAGCTTATATAAGGTATCTGCAAATAAAAATATAAATGATAGTATATGGAAAGAGGTGGCTAAAAGTAATGAATAATCATGAACATGACCATTCCCATTGTGAGGAACATCACCACCATCATCATTGTGATGAAACTGAAGAAGGTTTATATGGAGAATTGAATGAAGTACCAGCTGTTTTTTCATATACAGAGTCCTTTGAACTTAAAAAAGAAGCTAAAGCAGATAAGTTACAGGAATCTTTTGTACATTGGATCGAAAGTTTAAGAAAGTGGTCCATAGAAAATAAACATTTTATAGGTCATATTAAAATCTTTGTAAAGGATGAAAAGGATTTTAATCTATGGGTTGCTACTACAGGAAAGAAGATTAATCTTAAAACCTTTTCTGAAAATAATGATTATGATATAAAAAATATTACAGTGAATATGACAGCTATTGTTTTTGGGACTGATGAAGAAACTTTAAAATCTGTAGTGTTAAAAAAATTAGATGAAGAGCTTTTGTGCTATATGAATTAAACATATTTTAATATTTTATAGTTTAGGAGGAACTAATATATGAAAATTAATTCTGACGATTTGGTCAAAGATGTACTTGAGTTAGATGCAAGTTACGCAGCAGTTATAGACACATCAAAAATTAAATTTCATGAAGATTACAGAAAAGCCTGTGAGAAAAATATTTGTGGCAATTATGACACCAATTGGATGGGCCCACCAGCTATTGGCCCTATATCAGAATTAATGGAAAAAGTTAAACAGTATAGAAAAGGACTTTTAATACAGACAGTTCATAAATTGTCTAATTCTTTTGACTGGAGAGGTATGGCTGCTTCTAAAGATGTTCATGAAAAAATATTTAGAAATATTGTTAACAGTATAAAAGACAAATATGAGTTTGAGGATATTCTACCTCTAAATGCAGGATGTTGTACAGTGTGTAAAAGATGTACCTATCTTGATGGAAAAGAGTGCAGATACCCAGATAAAGCACTTTCATCTGTTGAAGCTTATGGAATTGATGTTATGGCACTTGAAAAAGGGGCAGAAATTCCATATTATAATGGCTTAAATACACTTTCTTATGTAGGACTTATACTTTTTAATGGATGATTTATTTAAAAGATATTATATTCAATTTGAATTAAAGGGAGGATATGAAAATGAATAAAAAGTTAGTTGATGCAATGGCAGATTTGGATGAAGATGTTGTTTTAGCAGAGGTAAAAGCACAAAAGGAAAATGGAACACCAGTATTAGATATAATAGCGGATTTACAGGAAGGCATGGGAATTGTAGGAAACAGATTTGAAAAAAAGGAATATTTTTTATCTGAACTTATTATGTCAGCAGAAGTGTTTAATGAGGCATCAGAGATCATTGGAGGATTAGGAGAAGCTGCAGGACCAAATAACGGAATATTTGTAATGGGAACTATTTATGATGATATACATGATATAGGGAAAAATATTGTAACTACTGTAATGAAAAGCAATGGCTTTGACGTAAAAGACCTTGGAGTTGATGTACCTACATCAAAATATATTGAAGCTATAAAGCAATATAAACCTAAGGTAATAGGAATATCATGTCTTTTGACTACTTGCTTTGATAATGTAAAACAATGCATAAAGGAAATAGAAGATGCAGGACTTAGAAAGGATTTAAAGATTCTAGTTGGAGGGGGTCCTGTAGACGAGGCGGCAGGAAAATACATGGGTGCAGATTTAGTTTGTAAAGATGCACAGCAGACTGTAGATTTTTGTAAAAAAGCTATGGGGGTAAAGTAAGTTGGATTCATTAAAGGATTTGGGAGATGTTGACCCATTAGTATTTATGTCAAGAGTTAAGCTCCATGGACGAGAACTTCCTGATGGTAGGTATAGTTATAGTAAAAAGCTTATTGATGATATGGGTACAGGATTTATTCTAGCTAGTGGATGCTTAATACCTCCAAATGCAAAAGTTGGAAATGTAAAAGCTATGATTTCTGCAGCTACAGACAGGTAAAAAAATAATTATTATAAGTTAAATTGTAAATGTTTTAATTAAATTGTTTGCTAGAAAATTATGAAAATCATGTAAAATAAAAGGAGATTAAAATATGTTAATAATAGGAGAATTAATAAATACAAGCAGGAAGCTTATACGTGAAGCTGTAGAAAAAAAAGATGGAAACTACATACAGGAAATTGCAAAAAAACAAGAAGAAGCAGGGGCAACTTATATAGATGTAAACTGTGGAACATTTATGCAAACTGAAGTGGAAACCATGGAATGGCTGGTTGAAAATATTCTTCAGGCAACAGACCTTCCATTATGTATAGATAGTCCTAACCCTCTAGCGCTAGAAGCCGGATTAAAAAAAGTAAAAAATGGGAAACCAATGATCAATTCCATAACAGGAGAGGATGAAAGGTGGAATACAATACTACCACTGGTAAAAAAGTTTAATTCTAAAATAATAGCTCTTTGTATTGACAACACAGGAATGCCAAAGACACAGGAAGACAGGCTTAGAATAGCACACTCCCTTATAACAAAACTTACTGGAGAAGGAATAGCTCTTGATGATATATATATAGATCCACTTATAAAGCCAATAAGTGCAGGACAAAATAATGGAATAGAAGTACTGTCTGCAATACAAAAAATAATGGAAAGTTATCCAGGGGTACATACTACCTGCGGATTAAGTAATATATCCTATAGTTTGCCAGCAAGAAAAGTATTGAACAGATTATTTATGGTTCAAACTATGGCTCGTGGAATGGACTCATACATTATGGATCCGACAAACAAAGAAATGAGAGGTGCCTTGCTTGCATCACAAACATTACTTGGACAAGATAGGTTCTCAAGAAAGTTTATTAAAGCATTCCGTGAGGGATTATATGAGTAATTATGAGTAATATAAAAACTGTTGTGGCGGCATACAGGATAGTTAATAATAATTGAATAGGGCAATTAGTGAAACTTATATTTATTTTAGCATTAATGGGAGGATATGAAAATGAGTAAAAAATTAGTTGATGCAATGGCAGATTTGGATGAAGATGTTGTTTTAGCAGAGGTAAAAGCACAAAAGGAAAACGGAACACCAGTATTAGATATAATAGCAGATTTACAGGAAGGTATGGGAATTGTAGGAAACAGATTTGAAAAAAAGGAATATTTTTTATCTGAACTTATTATGTCAGCAGAAGTGTTTAATGAGGCATCAGAGATCATTGGAGGATTAGGAGAAGCTGCAGGACCAAATAATGGAATATTTGTAATGGGAACTATTTATGATGATATACATGATATAGGGAAAAATATTGTAACTACTGTAATGAAAAGCAATGGCTTTGACGTAAAAGACCTTGGAGTTGATGTACCTACATCAAAATATATTGAAGCTATAGAACAATATAGACCTAAGGTAATAGGAATATCATGCCTTTTGACTACTTGCTTTGATAATGTAAAACAATGCATAAAGGAAATAGAAGATGCAGGACTTAGAAAGGATTTAAAGATTCTAGTTGGAGGGGGTCCTGTAGACGAGGCGGCAGGAAAATACATGGGTGCAGATTTAGTTTGCAAAGATGCACAGCAGACAGTAGATTTCTGTAAAAAAGCTATGGGGGTAAATTAATATGAAAACAACACAACAATTATACAATGAACGTTTAGATAGATTTAGAAAAACATTAGCATTAGAAAAAACAGATAGAACACCTGTTATACTTATGAATGATTCTTTTGCCGCTAGACATATGGGATTGAAGTTGGCAGATATTTGTGGAAAAGATAGTGTCAAAGTATCGAATAAAGTTATAATAGATTCTCTAAAAGATTTGGGAGATGTGGATGGAGTTAATTCATCCTACTCTGTAGGACCTTTATTTCCATTAGAATTTATGTCAAGAGTTAAGCTTCCAGGACGAGAGCTTTCCGATGATATGCTTTGGCAGATTGATGAAGCAGAAATGATGAAGCCAGAAGATTATGATACCATTATAAATAAAGGCTGGAACAATTTTATGCCTGGTTACTTAAAAGATAGATTGGGAATTAATGTTGATGAAATTATGGCAGATGCAGCTTATGCTCCACAAGCCGATCAAAATGTCAAAGATGCTGGGTTTGTAGTATATAGTCCTGCTGCAGTTATAACTGTAAATGAATATTTGAGTGGTGGACGTTCTATGGTAAAATTTATGAGGGATTTATTTAGAATGCCTGATAAAGTTGGGGAAACTTTGGATGTTATTCAGGCAGAAGTAGTTGAAGGTATAAGAAAGCAAATAAGAGCTACTAAACCAGATGTACTTTTCCTTTCTCCAGCACGTGGAGCTAGTGAATTCTATTCTCCTAAGTTATGGGAGCGTTTTGTATGGAAATATATTAAGGAGACAGCAGATGCGGTTATAGAAGAAGGTACAATATGTAGCATCCACATTGATGGAAACTGGGAGCGTGACCTTGACTACTTTAAAGATTTTCCAAAAGGAAAGATTGTATTTGAAACAGATGGTGTAACAGATATTTATAAAATAAAAGAAAAGCTTGGAGATCATATGTGCATTAAAGGAGATGTACCTGCTGGAAAACTTGTTCTTGGTACTCCTGATGAAGTGTATGATTATGCTTCTAAACTTGTTAAAGATATGGGGGATGGATTTATTTTAGCAAGTGGATGTTCAATACCTCCAAATGCAAAAGTTGAAAATGTAAAAGCAATGATTTCTGCAGCTACAGGCAGATAGAAATAAAAAAATTCACCAGTTAAATTAAACTGGTGAATTTTTTATTCTATTTATAATACTGAAATTGCATTCCATGAGCAAATTCCCTGTTAAAATCTTTTTGCGCTCCTAATTCAATGTAAGTTACTTTACTAGCTATAGCATTAGAATGCTCATATTCGTCATTTGACAATAGTGCAAGCATTGAGCCTGTACCAGCAGCATTTCCCACTAACCGTATCTTATTTTCAAGCTCTGGTGGAATTAAACCTATTGTGCAGGCACTATGTGGATTCATATAGTTACCGAAAGCACCGGCTAAAATTACTTCTTTTATATCAGTTGTAGTTATATTACACTTTTTTATAAGTATGTTTATACCTGCAGATATAGCTCCTTTTGCTAATTGAAGTGAAGTTATATCATTTTGAGTAAGCATGATAGCACGTCCATGTGCTGTTTCCGATGGAGGAACTATTAAGAAGGCATTTGCACCTTCATAAGTTACTATATTATTTTTAAATGGAAGTGCATTTGGATTTATAAAGTTGGCAGGTGATAAAAGCTTTCCTCTTTTATTTATTATTCCAAGTCTCACAAGTCCTGCCACAATATCAAGTAGGGCAGACCCGCAAATACCTTCAGGTGTTTCATTCCCTATAACAGTGTAGGTTAGAGATTCTCCAAAGCTTACATGATCTATAGCGCCTTTTGCGCCTCTCATACCGCTGCTTATTTGAGCTCCTTCAAAAGCAGGACCTGCTGCAGCAGAACAGGAGACAAGTTTCTTTGAAGACCCTAGGACTATTTCGCCATTAGTGCCTATGTCGATGGCCAGCTTTATATCCTTACTTTTATCCATTTCTGAGGCTAAAATTACACCTACAGTATCTGCGCCTACAAACCCAGCGATATTTGGAAGCACAAATACCTTACCTGATGGATTAATGTGAAGGTTAAGATCTGATGATTTTACTTCTAGTGTTTCGCTTATTACGGGAACATAAGGTATATATGCAATATATTTTGGAGTAAGACCTAGAAATAGATGGTGCATGCAGGTATTTCCTACAATGGTAATTGCATATATGTTTTCCTTTAACATGTTTGCTTTATGTACACTATCTTCAATTAATTTATTTAATACATCCAAGAGAGTAGATTGCATTAATTTAACACCATTTTCATTTTGATTGGCAAAAGTTGTACGTGAGATTACGTCTGCTCCAAATTTTATTTGAGAGTTCATTGCTGAAGAAACAGCAAGTTTCTTTCCAGTATATAGATCCATTAGATAAGCTACAATAGTAGTAGTACCAATATCAAAAGCTATACCAAGCATACTCTTTTCAGTGTTTCCCATTTCAATACCAATAATCTCATTGCCATAGATAACTGCAGTTATATGGTGGTTTGCTTCACGAAGTTTCACGGGCAGTTCCCTTAAAACAGAAATATTCATTTTAATGTTTTTATAATTTGGTTTTTTTTGCACTAATTTTTCTTTTAAACGTTTTAAATCAGATTTCTGTTTGTCTAAAGAAGGCAAGTCTACTTCTACGTAAACTTTTTCAATAAGAGGTTTAATAGCAAAAGTCCTTTCTGTGGATGATTGTAGTATATTATATACTTCATTTTTCTTTTGATTTAGTTGAACAGTTATATCGCTGTATACTTTGATTTCACAAGCAAGGTGTATACCTTCTTTAAGTTCTTTTTCTTCTAAAAATTTAAGTTCCTTTTCTGTAGCCTTTAAGTTTTTATCTAATATTTTAATTCTACATTTACCACAGGTGCCCATTCCACCGCAGGGAAAATCAAAATCTAATCCTTCAGCTGTGATAGCTTCTTTAAGTGTAGTTCCCTCACAGACAGATATTTTGCGGTTTTCAGGTTTAAAAGTAACTGTGTAATTGTTCATTTAATATACCCCCAATAATATAAAATTTATATTGATAAATATAAACAACTTATTTAAATTCATCAATATATTCAAGTATGATAAAACTTAAATTAAGACGAAATGTAATTTTTACATCATTTAAATTAACGCCCATAATTTCTTGAATTTTTTCTATACGATGAACTAAAGTACTTCTGCAAATATTTAAAGTTTTTGATGTTTTCAACTGATTTTTTTCATTTAATAAATAAAAACGAAGACACTTTAAATATTTGGTATTATGGGATTTATCATATCTCATTAAGTTAAATATTGAATCATGACAAAAATTTTTTAAATCACTTTTTGACGAACATGTTTCTAATAAGTGGTATATTGCTAAATCTTCATAGAAAAAAAGAAACTTATTTATTTTCAGTCCCATACCAAGTGTAATAGCCTTTAAAGATTGCTCATAGTATTTTCTTGTATTAGCTAGATCGTGAAAACATCTACTTAAACCACCATGTATATTATTTTTTTTAAAGAAGTCTATGACTTTACTAAAACTGTGCTCAATATCTGATATTTTATTTTTTTGACTTATTAGTATGACAACAGAGTTTTCATATATGACAGATTTACTTCCTACTAGCATATATTCAATAGCATCTCTTACTCTGTGAAGAGGAATGTTTACAAAATTATTTTGAGGTACATTTACTACAAGTATATAGAGATTATGTTTGAAATGTAAATCTAAAAATTTTGACCTTTCTTCAATAACTCGTGTATCGGTTTCTTTTCCATTGAGTAAATCCATGATAAAATTTTCATATTTCAATCCTTTTATGTTTTGCAGGGAACTGTTTTTTTGCATTTCAGAAGCAACTACTTTACATAAAAGAAAGATAAATTCTATGTCATTTCTAGAAAATGGTTTTTGACACTCTAAGGCAGTTACATATCCAACTACTTTATCGTTAATTTTAATATTTGATATTATACGTGGAATTCTAAATTTATCTTTTCCTATAAAAATAGGAGAACTGCTTTTGTGTACTACATCAATAAAATTTCGAACATTTGACATAGGTACAAAGTTGTAGGAACAGTAGCCTTTAGTTAAAAGTTCAATCCATACGGGATCCTCTACTTTAATATCTTTAGAAGATGCAATGAGCTTAAAGCTAAGATCTAGGATACATATAGGGTTTTTAAGAATCTCACATCCCGTATTTACTATATGTTCAAGCCCCTTTCCACTTATTAAAGCATCTAATAATTTTGTTGAAGCTATACTAAATTCCTGATGCTTTATTAAGATGCTTTGTATTTCGTTGAAAGTTTTAAATATATCCATATCAGTATTCAACACTATTAAATTTACTATGGAATTTTTATCTGGCTTATATTGAAGATCGTCAGTTTTAATACAAAGTATATTTACAGCACCTTTTTGTGACGGGATTTTTTTAAAATTAAAGGTTTCGCATACATATAAATGGTCTGGTTCAAATAAAGTTTGATTTTCTTCAAGGAGTTTAACATATTTAATTGTTATTCCTTCTATTTGTGAAATATATAACCTAGGATTATAATTTTTTATTTTGCCTAGGAAAGTACGTAGATTCATTCCCATATTAAACACCTCACAATATCATAATAACCTATTATTTGACATAATAAAAGGGCTAATTTGTTATTAGAAAAGCATATTATACATATTGTATACTTTTACGTTAAAATTTCTTCATATTGTATGATGCTTTATGGATGTATTTATGATAGTTTATATACATAAGTATAAATTATGAGGGGGATATTTTTTATGAGCAAAGTACTTATAGACGCAATGGCAGAACTTGATGAAGATTTAGTCATTGAAGAAGTAAATGCTCTTATAAAAGCAAATGTACCTATAATGGACATTGTAGGTTATTTGCAAAAGGGTATTGAAATTGTAGGAAAAAGATTTCAAGAAAAAAGATACTTTATGTCTGAACTTATTATATCAGGAGAAATATTTAAAGAAGTTTCACAAATACTTAAAGATTTAATGCCTTCCGGCACAGCTAACTATGGAGTATTTGTTATGGGAACTATTTATGGAGATATACATGATGTAGGTAAAAACATAGTATGTACTGCCATGAGCAGTAATGATTTTAAAGTAATTGATCTAGGAACGGATGTATCAACTGAGAAATTTATTAAGGCAATTAAAGAATACCATCCTAAGGTTGTAGCCATTTCATGTCTTTTGACGAATTGCTTTGAAAATTTAAAGGAATGTATACAATCTATAAGAAATACAGAGTTTGGAAAAGAAATTAAGATATTAATTGGAGGGGGAGTATTGGATAAACAGGTTTGTGAATATGTAAAGGCAGACTTTTTTCCTAGAACAATTCATGAAACAGTACAATACTGTAAAGAAATATATGGGGTGAAATCTATAAAATAGTTGAAAATTTTGTGCTATAATAAATTTTAGCAGAGAGGAAGTGAAATGCATTTAATGTTTAAACAAAATGGTACGAATTTAAACTCAAATATAGAGGAGGCTGCAATTTATATAAACTCTGGAATAAAGGTAAAACCAGAGATAGCACTTATACTTGGATCGGGTCTTGGACATATTGCAGATGAAATTGAAGACAAAAAGATATATCCTTATAGTGAAATACCAAACTTTCCTATTTCTACAGTGGAAGGTCATAAAAGCTGTCTTGTTATAGGAAAGCTTCAAGGTAAGGTAGTAGCTGCAATGCAGGGCAGGTTTCATTATTATGAAGGATATTCAATGAAAGAAGTGACTTTTCCTATTAGAGTTATGAAAATGTTGGGAATTCAAAATCTAATAGTAACTAATGCTGCAGGGGGAATAAATAAAAGTTATAGAAGTGGAGATCTGATGCTTATAAGGGACCATCTAAATCTGTCAGGACAAAATCCTTTAATAGGACAGAACTTAGAAAAATTTGGGCCTAGATTTCCAGATATGTCTGAGGCATATGATAGTCGTCTTAGAGAAATGGTAAAAAGGGTGGCAGGCGAATTGCACATACCAATTCAAGAAGGAGTATATGCTTACATGAGTGGGCCAAGCTATGAAACGCCAGCTGAAATAAAGATGTTAAGTGTATTAGGAGGGGATGCAGTGGGAATGTCCACAGTTCCTGAGGTCATTGTGGCAAATCACAGTGATATGAGAATTATTGGAATATCTTGCATAACTAATATGGCAGCAGGAATATTGAAACATGCTCTAAATCATGAAGAAGTTATAAAAAATTCCCTCTATGCCAGTGAAAAATTTACAAAACTGATTAAAGCAATAATAGAAAATATATAGATTGGGGAAACTAAAACACATATTTATTATTATAATTGAAAAATATTGAGAAAATGAGATGAATAACCATATTTTGTGGTTGCACAAGACTGAATGCTTATATATAATAGTAAATAGGTAAACTTTAATTTGTGGAGGTGTATACTATTAATAAAAAAAATAACTTAAATGAAGAAATTAGGGCAGACAAGATTAGATTGGTAGGAGAAAAAGAAAGTGAGATTGTAAATACTAAAGATGCTTTAAATATGGCAAGAGAGCAGGGTATGGATTTAGTAGCAGTTTCACCGCAAGCTAAACCACCTGTTTGCAAGATAATGAATTATAGTAAATTTCTTTATGAGCAATCTAAAAAAGCAAAACAAGCTAAAAAGAATCAAAAAATTGTAGAATTAAAGGAAGTTAGATTAAGTGCTACTATTGAGGAAAATGATATAGAAATCAAAGCAAATAATGCGAGAAAATTTTTGACCAAGGGAAATAAAGTGAAGGTTTCTATAAGGTTTAGGGGGAGACAAAATAATTATACAAGTTTAGGTAGGAAAGTTTTCGACACATTTTTAAGTAAATTAGATGAAAGCTCAGTAGTAGAAAGAGCGCCTAAATTAGAAGGGAATAATATGTTTATGATTTTAGCCCCTAAGAAATAGAGTACTTAGTAAAAATAGAACAATAGTATCAGAATTTTAGTAAAAGTTCTGATACTATTTTTTATATATCATTGCTTTTGTAATTTTTTGATTTTATATATAAAACCTTGATAAACTTTTTAACATTTATATGTATAGGTTGACTAAGAGGAGTATTATTTTTTAGTTCCAACATTTTTTTCCTTACTTCCGTAAAATCGAAAAATTCAGCAGCATATTCTTCAAATTTGGGGTTAGAATAATCTGTAAGACCAAGGGAGGCTATATAATTTAGTGACTGAAGTACTGCCCTCCTAACTCTTTGTTCTGACGCCTTTATCTCTTTTTTTATATCAATTGAAGAAGAATTTTGTCCAAGTTTTTTTTCAGAGGTTTTAATAAATATTTCCTTTAAAGATGGGAAATCCTTTTCAACAGTTTTTTCGTTTTCACGAGTATATAAGTATTCTACAATGGACAGTAGATCTTTACTACCGCTTTCAGCAATTATACCTAATTGGCTTAATATAAATTCACTGTATTCTAAAATACCTTTATTTGATTTTGAACTATTTTTATTATCAAGTGTATCCGTCTTTAAAAAGTTTAAGGTGTCTCGAATATAATTTATGGACTTTTCAATCTTTATTTGTTCAATTACCTTTTTTATAATGCCAATTACTTCAAGTCTGTTTATTGGTTTTGTAATATAGTACTGTACGCCTAAAGAATAAGCTTTTCCTATCATTTCTTTGTTCTCTACTTGGGATAACATTATTGATTTACCTTTAAAAGAAGGGTCAAGTTCGCTTATAGTTTGAAGACCATCTTTAATTGGCATTAAAAGATCAATTATAAGTATATCTATTTTTTTATTACATAGAAATCTAGTTGATATGGGAACACCATTTGCTGCTTCACCAACAACTTCTCCTAAATTGTAGTCTTCAATTATTTCAGATAACATTGAACGAATAGCTTCGTCATCGTCTACAATAAAAAATCTCATGTTTGTATCATCCTTCCTTTATCAAACTTTTAATTGGAAGCTCAATAGTAAAAGTAGTTTCACCTGAACTATATGTGCTTTCAAGCAGGATTCGTCCTTTTAAATTTGTAACTGTTTGTTTTACATAAGAAAGACCTATTCCTGTTGACGGTTTCCCTAGCTTATTATATTTTGTTGTATAGCCAGGTTTAAAAATAAGATCCTTTTTCTTTTCAGGTATTCCTATGCCATTGTCAGAGACCTGAAATTTAATTAAGTTTTCTATTTTGCCTATATAGATTTTTATAGTACCGGCATTTTCTATGGATTCTACAGAATTTGATACTAAATTATTTATAAGTGACAGTACAGTATAAATATGAAGATCAGGAATGTCGCCAGATGCTATATTTATTGAAAAATCAATGCTTTTTCCAAGAGCTATAGAATATTTTTTATTTGTATCTAATATTATATTCCCAATTTCCTCAACATTCATATAGTCCTTAGAATTTTCAGATAAAATCATTTTAGAAAGTCCAGAATATATTCTTTGGTTGTCCTTTTTGATTTCATGCACTTGACCTGCAATTTTTAATAATTTTTGTGACAATTCAGTTTTATTTAATTTTGAATAATTGTTTTTTAGAGATTCATATAAATTATAGCAGTCTCTCGTAATACTTTCAGCAAAGGTTAGTGATTTCTTTAATTGTACAGATTCTGCATACAGGTTTGAAATAAGCAGCAGCATATATCTATTTTGATCTTTTTGTTGGGTAGCGGCTGTTCTTATTTCATTTAATTGTATTATGTTGAAAAACCCGAGTACAAAAAAAGATCGTATAATTGCAATTACGGAAACCAATCCAAAGGCATAAACTGAAATAGAATTTCTGAGTACTAAAAACCTTACTATAAGTTCACAAGTTGAGGAAAGTATGTCTATACAGGCAGCTAAAATACCCATCAAAAGAGGATTATTGTGTAAGTTATTTATTTTTGTTAAATAAAATAAACATGAAAAAACTAAATAGTAAAAAAATGCAGGAGAATTTATTAAAAAAGCTTGATGAAATTCAAATCCATTTTGAAGTACGCAGTCGAGAACAATTCTAAATATAACGGTAGATATACCAGCTACGATTCCGTATATGGGTATAGGAATCTTTTTAACCCAAAACGAGAAAAACAAAAATAGTACAGGACTAAAGCTAACACGAAAAGTACTATTTAGTGGGAAAAATTTAAATTCTCCAACTATTGGTACTGAAATTATTATTAATATTAAAATAAATAAATCTTCTTTTAAGGCAGATGTAGTATTTTTCAAGTAAACACACCTCATTTTAATTATATAAAAATAAAACCCCATATATTATAAATTAAATAAATGAGATTGACAAACTTCTACAAAAATATTATTAATTATATATTTAAATTAGTTTGAAATTTAAATTAGTGTATTCAAATATATTCTTTATTTATAAAATTGATAAAAAATTTTTTATATATTTCAGTATAATAATATAGTTTTTTGTATGTTAAGTTGTAATATTTAGGTGTTGGTAATATGTGCATATATTAATCGTTTACAAAATAACAGTATAATTATTTGAAATATGGGAAGGGGATTAGAATGGAAAAGAAGAAAAGAAAACTTAAAGGTGGACTAGCCACTCAAATTTTAATTGGTCTTATACTTGGAGTTATAGTTGGTGCTATTTTTTATGGTAATCCAAATCTACCTAAATATCTTCAACCTTTTGGAACTATCTTTTTAAGGCTGATTAAAATGATAGTTATACCTATTGTAGTATCATGTCTTATAGTAGGTGTTGCAGGAGTAGGTGATATGAAGAAGGTAGGAGCTCTTGCATTAAAGACTATAATATATTTTGAAATAATGACTACTATTGCATTAATTGTTGGACTTTTATTTTCAAACGTATTCCATCCAGGTACGGGTGTAAATATGAGCAGCTTGACTAAGACAAACATTGCTAGTTACGTTGACACTGCAAAAAAGGCTACTAATAAGGGATTTGTAGATACTATAATAAATATTTTCCCTACGAATATTATGGATTCTTTAAGTAAAGGAGATATGCTTCCAATTATATTCTTCTCTGTTATGTTTGGACTTGGAGTTGCATCTATTGGAGAAAAAGGAAAACCTATATTAAACTTTTTTCAGGGTGTAGCAGATACAATGTTCTGGGTAACTAACCAGATTATGAAAACTGCACCTATAGGTGTATTTGCATTAATTGGCTGCACTGTATGCAATTTTGGGCTTAAATCCCTTATTCCGTTAGGAAAGTTAATGATATTAGTTTATGCGGGTATGATTTTCTTTATACTTGTATTTATGGGAATAGCAGCAAAATTGGTTGGAAATAGTATATTCAAATTAATAAGAATATTAAAAGATGAGCTTTTGCTTGCTTTTAGTACAGCTAGTTCAGAAACAGTACTTCCTAGGTTGATGACAAAAATGGAGAAGTACGGGTGCCCAAGTGCTACAGTATCTTTTGTAGTTCCTACAGGTTATACTTTTAATCTTGATGGTTCTACACTTTATGAATCTATGGCAGCTATATTTATAGCACAGTTATATGGTATGCATCTTTCCATTGGAGCTCAAATAAGCTTAGTAATAGTACTTATGATAACTTCAAAGGGAATAGCAGGTGTCCCAGGAGCTTCTTTTGTAGTACTGCTAGCTACACTTGGAACTTGTGGTATTCCAATAGAAGGTCTTGCTTTTATAGCTGGAATTGATCGTCTTTTAGATATGGGAAGAACGGTAGTAAATGTTGTTGGAAATTCTTTAGCTAGTATATTTGTTGCCAACTGGGAACATGTATATGACAAAGAAAAGGGTGAAAAGTATTACCAATCCATTATAGATCATAAAGATCATAAAGA
Organism: Clostridium sp. AWRP; assembly: GCF_004006395.2. Classification (NCBI taxonomy): domain Bacteria; kingdom Bacillati; phylum Bacillota; class Clostridia; order Eubacteriales; family Clostridiaceae; genus Clostridium; species Clostridium sp. AWRP. Next base: position 2,295,785 of record NZ_CP029758.2, read on the forward strand.
TAAATTAAAAAGTGTAGAGGCATAGTAATGGTGCCTGTCACCGAGCGGGACAAAAATATTCCCATTAGGTGACAGGCACCTAATGTTTTTCTATAGAAGTTTTATCAATGGATACATTTGAAGCTATTACATCTGGTGTTATATTCCTAGCATATTGTAAAGTGTTTAATGTTGCTTTATTTAAACTTGCAATAGGAATTATACAAATTTATAAAAATTAGTTAATGATATAAATATGTGATATATTATATTTTGATGGAAATATTATATGGAGAGGAGAGAAGATAACTTGAAAGATAAATATGTAGTTGGAGTTGATTTAGGCGGTACCAAAATTTGTGCTGCTGTTGTAAACTTCATGGGACAAGTAATATGTAAGGTTACTTTGCCAACGAAAGCGGAAAAAGGGGAAAACTTCATATTAAATAGAATGATAGAGATTATTGATAAGGTAATGGAGGAGTGTAAAGTTGACAGAAAAAAAATAGTAGGCGTGGGAATCGGATCTCCAGGTCCGCTTGATATAGATAAAGGTGAGATAATATGTACCCCAAATTTGCCTTTTAGAAATTTTAGTATTGTAAAACCCATAAAGGATAATTTTGAGATTCCAGTATATTTGGATAATGATGCAAATGCAGCGGCATTAGGAGAATATATGTTTGGTGCAGGCAAGGGCAGTAAAAACATGGTATTCATAACAGTTTCTACAGGAATAGGGGGAGGAGCTGTATTAAATGGTAGAATATATAGAGGTAATACTAAAAATGCACTGGAAGTAGGGCATATGACTTTAGAAAAAGAAGGTCCCCTGTGTAACTGTGGAAATTATGGATGTGCAGAGGTACTTGCATCTGGTACTGCTATAGCACGAGAAGCAAAAAGAGCAATAAAAATAGGAGAATGTACTTCTCTTTCTAAATATAAGAATATAACTTCAAAAGAAGTATTTAAAGAGGCAGAACTTGGAGATGGAGTATCTAAAAATATATTGGACAGAGCTTTAAATTACCTTGGAATATGTGTTGCAAATGTAGTCACTTGCTTTGATCCGGAAGTAGTTGTGATAGGTGGAGGAGTATGCAAAGGTGGAAGTATAGTTTTAAGTAAAGTAAAACAAGTTGTGCAAAAAAGGTGTTTTCAATCTATAAGTGAAAATACTAAGATACTTTCTGCTCGTTTAGGAGAAGATTCTGGAGCTATAGGAGCTGCAGCTCTTGCTATTATGGAAAGTTGTTATGAAAATTAGATGCAGCTAACTGCCTTATTTTTTATCAACATATATGTTTACGTATACAATAAATAGGAACATTACGTACGTTATATTAATAAACTAATTGGTAACAGATATTTGAAGTAAATTTGAGGGGGAACTTGTAAATGTTACAGAGTATTATTAATGAAATTGTTCCTATAGCTATAACTGTCATAGTAGGTGTGTTAGTTGCTGCAATTAAAGCTATTGGAGATGCCATTGTAGTATTAGTTGAGAAAAGAAAAGAGGAGGTTATACAAAAAATACGTATTAATAGATATAATGGATGCCTGCAAGTTGCCAGAGAAGTATGGAGGGTTGTAGATGAATATTTTAGGATAAATTCAAACATAGAAAGTACTATTTCTAACAAACAAAAAAAATTTGAAGGAGAAATATTAAAAATATTGCCTGATTTGACTGCTGCTCAAATAGAACAATTAAGACAATCTGTTGCAGGTGAGATAAATAAGGACAAAGATAAAATTGCACATAATAATATTGAGAAAATTTAAAAAGAAAACCTCACATAAGTGTCTTAAAATTTTAAGACACTTATGTGAGGTTTTTAATTAACGTAAAAATTATTATGTTTACTTAAAATTAAAGTAAATTATTATCTTCAATTTTACTTTCACTATTTAAAATATGATTTTTAATTTCCCCACCAGTTTTTTTTATGATTTCTTTCAAATTTTCATTATCTACAGAATTAGAATTTACAATTACTTTATAAGATGTGTTCTCAAGGTCGCTAAAACTACCAAAACCACTTATCATGGGACTTGTAGATGGAAGAGTCCTTCCAGATGAAGTATAGGAAACTCCTGAGGAATTTATTACATTTGAAAAATTTATACCAAAATCTGAATTAGAACTTAAGGGGTCTATATAATTGTCATTTAAATCCACAGCGGTATGGCTAAATCCTTCACTTTTAAGTTCCTTTACAGCTTCATTGGCGTTTTTAATGCCTTTATAGTAAATTTCAATTCGCATTTTGACAATCTCCCTTCTTTCTTTAATATAACATCAATAATTATAATTATAGTTTCCCACTTATTTTGAATAATATTCTATAATTGATTTTTAAGTATCCAATATATAAATATTTACATATTTATATATTGAGGTGATTTTATGATAGCAAATGCTGTATTTGAAGGTGGAGGTATGAAGGGAATAGGACTTATAGGCGCAGTATGTTGTTTTGAAAAAATGGGATATAAGTGGAACAAGTTTGCGGGGACTTCTGCTGGAGCGGTAATAGCTTCACTTTTAGCAGTAGGGTATAGTGGAGAAGAATTGAAAGATATAGCTATGAATCTAAACCGAGATGCATTTTTTAAAAAAAAATGGATAAGAGAACTTTCCTTAATTAAAAAATCTTTTACACTTTTTAAAGATAAGGGAATATATTCTTCAGATGCTGTAAAAAAATATATTGGAGAACTCATATCTAAAAAAGGAAAAAGAACTTTTGGAGATATAAGTGTAGATGGAAAGTCACCTCTTAAAATAGTAGCATCAGATATAACTAAAAAGAGAATGCTAATACTACCAGATGATTTAAAAGAATACGGTATAGATCCTATGAAGTTTGAAATAGCAGAAGCAGTTCGAATGAGTATAAGTATCCCTCTTTATTTTAAACCGGTAAAATTTCATTATAAAGGGGAATGCAGCTATATAGTTGATGGGGGTATACTCAGTAATTTCCCAATATGGATATTTGATACGGAAAATATCCCAGAGTTTCCTACAATAGGGTTTAAATTAGCGGAAGAGGATATAAGCTATGGAGAATCAAAAAAGATGGATTTTATTTCTTACTTATTTGATATATTTGGGACCATGATAGATAAAAATGAGGAAGTGTATGTGAAGGATAAATATGCAGTTAGAACTGTATTTATTCCAACATTAGGAGTTAGAAGTACAGAATTTAATATATCCAGTAAAATGAGAATGAAACTTTTTCAATCAGGATATAGTAGTTCAGAAAGGTTTTTACATCTTTGGAATTTTAACAATTATATAAGGGATTATGTAAAATAGAACATGTCAGATTATTGAATTATATTAAAATTGTGATAATATTTATCTATAATACAATTTTAACAGTTCATGCATGGTAAGGGGAGATATACTATGGATTTTTACGTTTATAATACAATGAGTAGAAAAAAAGAAAAATTTGTCCCTGTAAATGAAGGGAAAGTTGGAATTTATACCTGCGGTCCTACAGTTTATAATTATGCTCATATAGGAAATTTAAGAACATATATTTTTGAGGATATATTAAAGAAAGCTTTTGAATATGGTCACTACAAAGTTAAGCATGTTATGAATATAACTGATGTAGGACATTTGCAATCTGATGCAGATACAGGTGAAGATAAGATGCAAATAGGGGCTGAACGTGAAAATAAAACTGTATGGGAAATTGCTAAATTTTATGAGAATGCTTTTTTTAAGGATTGTCATAAACTCAATATAAGAAAACCTGATATAGTTTGTAAGGCTACAGATCATATTCAAGATATGATAGATATAATTAAGACACTGGAGGAAAAGGGATATACCTACACATCAAAGGGAAATGTGTATTATGAAATTGATAAGTTTAAAGATTATAATAAACTAGCCAATTTAAGTATGGAAGAATTAGAAGCAGGAGCTAGAATAGATGTGGATGAGAATAAGAAAAATCCACTGGATTTTGTACTTTGGTTTACAAATTCTAAATTTAAAGATCAAATAATGCAGTGGAATTCTCCTTGGGGAAAAGGCTTTCCTGGTTGGCATATAGAATGTTCTGCTATGTCAATAAAATACTTAGGAGATAAAATAGATATACACTGCGGTGGAGTAGACCATATTCCGGTACATCATACGAATGAAATAGCTGAATCAGAAGCGGCACTTGGACACAAATGGGTGAATTATTGGATGCATGGAGAATTTTTGGTATTATCTGATGGCAAAATGTCTAAATCAAAAGGTGATTTTTTAACCCTTTCTAAAATTGAAAAGGAAGGCTTCTCACCTATGGATTATAGATACTTTTGTCTTCAATCTAGGTATAGAAAACAGCTTATGTTCAGTTTTGATGCATTAAGACAGGCACAGCTAGCTTATAAAAAATTAAAGGATAAAGTTGCAGATATAGTTTCAAATGTAAAAGAAAATGAAAGGGCAGATGAGGAACTTGTTAATAATTATAAAAATAAGTTTCAGGAAAAGATAAGTGATGATTTGAATATACCAAATGCATTTACCGTGTTATTTGAAGTTATAAAAGATGATGAATTAACAAACAAGGAAAAAAGCTTACTTATAGAAAGTTTTGATACTGTTTTTTCAATGGATCTTTTAAAGTCCAACAATCATAATTTAGAAAAGTTGGATTCAGAAGATATCAAAAGACTCATATGTGAGAGAAATGATGCAAGAAACCACAAGGATTGGCATAAGGCAGATGTAATTAGGGATGAACTTAAATCTATGGGAATAGATTTAATAGATTCAAAAGAAGGGACTAAGTTGAAGGTTAGAAACAGTTAGATTATGGTGAAAATTAATAGGAAAATGTGATAATAAACTTTTTCGAAAAGTATAAATATATATACAATAGATAGAGGTATGTTTATGAAGAAGTTTATTAGTATATATAAAATTAAAAAGAAAACCATTTTGTCTGCATTGGCATTTTCCTATGTAACTGTATTATTTCTATTCGGGCTTATCTATTGGAGCATTGCAAATACTTCTAGGGGAGATTTTTTTGTATTTCAAAAAGATGTAAATATGACTACCAAAGTAGATGCATTTAAAAAAAATCTAAACATTAAAATTAAAAGCAGAGAATTGAAAAACACTGTGGAAGATTTAATAAGTTCTGATGAATACAAAAGACCTTTTGCAAATTTAGAAATCGTAGACGATTCAGGTTCTTCTATAAAGGTATTTTCCTTTGATAAATCTTTAGGAAAATTATGGGCGAACTATTATAGTACATTGTTAAAAGATAAGGGCGTAACCCATATAAGCCTAGAAGATATGGGAGAAGATAGGGTTAATAGTAAGTTTAACAGTTGTAAATTGAAAATATGCTTTTATACAGTAAATAAAAATGGAATGTATAAAAGTTTTAATTGCTATAAAAAAAATCAAGCAAATCAGTTAAGAAAAGTGGATACTAAATATATGTGGGTAAATGACTATACTATGCTTAAAAGTAAATTTCTTAAAGAAGAATACTATTATTATCCACTAAACTTTTATTTTTCAAAGCTTGTTGAAAATTCCATATCATTTTTGGATAATAGTCCTCTAGTACTTAAATCAGTGGTTTGTGGAAATTTCAAATATCCAATAGGAAATTTTATATATTTTAGTGCTGTAACTATAACCACATTGGGATATGGTGATATTTTGCCTAATTCTATTATAGTGCGTTTTATGGTAATTATGGAGACCATACTAGGAATAATAATAGTAGGCACATTTACTTCTTGTTTATTCTGGAATAGAAATTAAAATAAAATTTTTTGTGATATAATTTACCTAGAATTAAATCTATACGTATGAGGAGATGTGTAATGTGATGAATACAGTAAAAATTATAAGGTCGGATGAATATAAGACAAGCAGATGGTCGGGAGGGACTACTACAGAGCTTTTAATATATCCTTATGAAGCAAAATATGCTGATAGAAATTTTAAATGGAGATTAAGCTCCGCTAGGGTTATAGATGAAGAATCTGTATTCACTCATTTACCTGGAATTGCTAGAATCATAATGAGCATAGATGGAAAGTTAACTCTCCATCATGAGGGACACTATGAAAAGAATTTAAAGCCTTTTGAACAGGATAGTTTTATGGGTGATTGGAATACTAAAAGTTTTGGAAAGGTAACAGATTTTAACTTAATGATGGCTGCTGGATGCCAGGGAAAAATGAAGACATACACTTTTGAAGGTAAAAAAGTATATGAAGAAAAACTTAATCCAGGTGAATATATTAATAGGCAAAAGAATATAAAACAAATTACATACGTATTTTATATTTTGGGTGAAAAAGTTGAAACTTATATTAGCGGTATGAAGGTGTATCTTAACAATAAAGATACATTAGCTGTAACCACTTTGCTTAATGGTGATCCTTTTAATATTAAATTTTCCAATAAAGGTGAAGAAAACATTAAAGTTATAAAGACAGAAATAGCATATTAGTTATATGTAGTAAGTAGAAAAAGACCTTTGAAAATATTATTGTTTTTTAGGTCTTTTTTTATTTAAAAAATTTACATATAAGTTACATAAATTATATGTAATAATTCTATTTAAACAGGGTAAAACTATATTAGAAAAGTTGGTTAGTAATTTTATAAGAAATATGAGGGAGGGCTTAATAAATTGACTGTAGGATCTCAAGTAAAACAGACACTGGCTGTTCTTAAAGGTGCTGAAAGTACTTTGAGAGTATATTCTCTTCAAGAACAGAATAAAAAAGTAAAGAATGTGTACAAAGAGGCACTGGATGCTGTAGATGGTATTACAAAAAATCTAAATGATAGATTAAAGTATTTAGAATATGAAGAGCCTCAATATAAACAGAACTGATTTGGGGGAATAATATATGAAAATTTGGATTATAATTTTGTTAAAATCTACAGTATTATTTTTTGTTACCTTGTTTTTTATAACAATAGAGGGAAAAAAGCATCCCAGGAAGATATCTCCTTTTAATTTTATAAACTATAGTGTAATAGCGGTTTTAATAGCACTAACGTGCACGAATGTTATATATAACTGGGTAATTGGTATTCTGGCCATAGCTGTATGGATGTTACTTCCATTAATTTTAGAATATGCTTCTATGAAAAGTAAGTTTATATGCAATTTGCTAAAGGGTAAAGGAGTCGTAGTTGTAAAAGAAGGAAAAGTAATGGAAGAAAATTTAAGTAAAATTGGATGCAGCGGTGAAGACTTATTAAGGGAACTTCGCTCAAAAAATGTATTTAATTTAGCAGATGTGGAATTTGCCATGATGGAGTCTACAGGAGATATAAATATACTCATGAAATCAGATAAAAGGCCACTTACTCCAAATGATCTTCAGATAGAAGTGTCTCAAGAAGGGGCGCCTCAGACTGTAATATTGGACGGAAATATTATAAATGAATCCTTGAGCAATTTAGGACTAAATCAAGGATGGCTTGATGTACAGTTAGAATCTAAAGGTGTATCTTTGGATAATGTATTTATAGGTCAGGTTAATTCAAAAGGCGAACTCTACATAGATTTATTTGATGATTTAATTCAAACTCCCCAATCAAATGTTAGAAAAATTCTCTATGCCAATCTGGAAAAGGCTCAGGCAGATTTGATGTCATTTACCCTTGAAACTGAGGATAAAAAGGTAAAAGATATGTATAAAAAGGATTCTGATGTTTTAAAGAATGTATTAATAAAGTTAAAACCCTATTTATTGAAATAGAAGGTGATAAAATGTCCAATAAAAAAAATAAAAAGCTGACTCCTGCACAACAAGAGTATCAAAATTTGGCTAAAGCAAAAGAGACAAAAAGAAATGTTCTTAAAAATAGTCTGAAAGCATTTTTGGTTGGCGGGAGTATTTGTGCTTTTGGTCAGGTACTTCAAATTATATTTATAAAGTATTTTAAGTTTACAGAGGCCAATGCTGGTAATCCGACATCTGCAGTTATAATAATAATTGCTGTATTACTTACAGGGTTTGGAGTATTTGATCACATTGCACAATGGGCTGGTGCAGGAACATCTATTCCTGTTACTGGTTTTGCAAATTCCATTGCATCCGCTGCTATAGAACATAGAAGCGAAGGATTCGTTCTTGGTGTAGGAGGAAATATGTTTAAAATTGCAGGTCCTGTAATAACTTTTGGAGTTTTTTCTGCTTTTGTAGTTGCTACTATAAAAGTAATTATTAAATGGTTAGGTGGGATGTAAATGATTCAAGGTCATCAATCATGGGTATTTGAATCTAAACCGGCTATACTTGGATGTGGTGCAGTAGGAGGACCGTTTGAAGCAAAAGGTGCTTTAGCTAAAGATTTTGATTTGCTTCATGAAGATATATGGCTTGGACAGGATAGCTTCGAGAAATCTGAAAAAAAGTTATTGGAGGAAGCCTGTCAGATTGCTATAAAAAATGCAAAAGTGAAAAAAGAAAGTATAAATTTTTTCATAAGTGGAGATCTTATGAATCAGATAGTTATCAGTAGTTTTGCTGCTAGAACTTTAGGTATACCGTATTTAGGTATATTTGGAGCTTGCTCAAGTTCTATGGAAGGGTTAGCTATATCGTCTTTGCTTGTAGATAATGGTGCAGCAGAATACGTTCTTTGTGGAACATCCAGCCATAATGCTGCTACAGAAAAACAGTTTAGATACCCTACAGAGTATGGAGGGCAGAAGCCTCCTACAGCTCAATGGACGGTAACAGGAGCAGGAGCTGCAGTAGTTGGAAAGGGTACTGGACCTAAAGTTACATCAGCTACTGTAGGTAAAGTAGTAGATATGGGAATTTCGGATCCATTTAATATGGGTGCTGCTATGGCACCAGCGGCAGTAGATACAATAGAAGCTCATTTTAGAGATTTAAATAGAGATCCTTCTTATTATGACATAATAGCTACGGGAGATTTGGGAAAAATAGGTCATGATATAGCAGAAGAAATTTTAAAAAAGGATGGATTTAAGTTTCAAGAAGGAGTATTTAAAGACTGTGGAAAGCTAATATATAACAAAGATCAACCTGTATTTTCAGGTGGCAGCGGATGTGCATGTTCTGCTACAGTAACTTATGGACATTTTTTTAAAGAAATGAAGAAAAAAAAGTTAAATAAAATATTAGTAGTGGCAACAGGAGCACTTATGTCACCTATGTCATATCAACAAAAAGAGAGTATACCATCTGTGGCTCATGCAGTATCTATAGAAGCATAGAAAAGAGGTGCATTCATATGGAAAAATTTCTTTGGGCATTTTTAGTAGGTGGAGGAATATGTGTAATAGGTCAGATAATGATGGACGTATTTAAACTCACACCGGCACATACAACAACTACTCTTGTAGTAGTTGGAGCTGTTCTTGGAGGATTGGGATTATATGATCCTTTAGTAAAATTTGCTGGTGCTGGTGCTTCTATACCAATAAGTAGTTTTGGAAATTCATTAGTTAAAGGAGCTATGATGGAAGCAGATGAATATGGAATAATAGGCGTGCTAACAGGAATTTTTGAGATTACTAGTGCTGGTATTTCTGCTGCTGTGATTTTTGGATTTATAGGGGCTTTAATATTTAAACCCAAAGGATAATTTAAAGGAGGTGATAATAAATGACAGTTGGAACTCAAATGCAGCAAGCAATAGCAGGAATTCAAAGTGCGGCTGCAACTATGAAGACATTTGAACTGGAGACACAGGACAAAAGTGCTAAAAAAGATTTCCACCAAATAGCAGCAAATTTGGATGATGCTCTTCAAATACTTCAAGGAAGACAAAAGTTCATACAGCAAGAGGAACCACAGTATAAACAATGTTAATAATAAAAATATAATTAAGAAAAGACTTAAAAGTCATAATTATCAATTAATATGATAATTATGACTTTTATTTAAACAAAAATGTAATGCAATGTATAATGTTTAAATAATAAATATTATGTAAATTAAAAATAAAGTAAACTAAAAATAGCAACAAACAACAGTTGTAAATATAAACAAAACTACTTAAAATAAAAAGTATAAACTAACAATAAACAAAATGGAGATTTATTATGACTTCAAATAATGAAAAGACTGTTCTAATTACAGGAGCTTCAAATGGAATAGGACTTGAACTTACAAAACTATTTTCTAAGGATGGATATAATTTAATACTTGTAGCTAGGAATGAAAACAAATTAACAGAAATAGCAAAAGATTTAAAAAAAAAATGTAATGTTAATGTACATATAATAAAAGAAGATCTTTCAAAACGAGAATGTGTAAAAGATCTATTTTTAAAAGTACAACAACTAGGAATAAGGGTAACTACTCTTGTTAATAATGCCGGTGCAGGTTACTGTGGACTTTTTCATGAAATTGGTATAGACAAAGATGAAGAAATAATAGGGTTAAACATTGAAGCTATTACTTATTTAACTAAATTATTTTCAAAAGAGATGATAAAGTTAAGAAAGGGGAGCATACTAAATGTAGCATCTACAGGTTCTTATGAGCCAGGACCTTATATTGCGGTATATTATGCATCTAAAGCATATGTCTTGTCCTTTTCTCAAGCCCTTGAAAATGAGCTAAAGCCCTATGGCATAAAAGTATGTACTCTGTGCCCAGGAGCTACTAGAACTGGATTTTCTAAAAATGCAGGTAAAAAAGATATAAAAACTGCTATGAATGCTGAAAAAACTGCTAAGATAGCTTATAAAGGATTTATGAAAAATAAATCTGTTATAATACCAGGATTTTTTAATAAAATAGCTGTTTTATTTTGTAAGCTATCGCCAGGTAAGGTTTCTGCGGCCATTGTTAGAAAAATACAGGAAAATGCAACTAAAAATTTTTGAAATAAATACTTTAAAGTTAAAAAATAGGTAGTATAATAGTAATATAATGGGAATGTATAATACTATGAAATGGGGGATTATTTTTATGAAAGTTATAATAGATAGGTTTGAGGGACCTTATGCCGTTTGTGAAAAAGAAGATAAAACTATGATGGATATAAAACGAATAAATTTACCCATTGATGTAAAAGAGGGATATGTACTTGATGTACATGGAGATGAAATAACTATAGATGTAAAAGAAACAGAAAATAGGAAAAAACATATAGAATTTATGACTAAAGATATGTGGAATTGATTTTCATATACTTAGGCATTTTCAAAGAAATAACTAGTCAGTATGCTAGCCTATTTTTTATCATACTGCGTCGGTAGAACCCTTAGATAGGATTCACTATCTGCGGAACCTGCCTCCTTGTCTGATAAAAAATATTCGTCGCATCTTTGACTTGTTATTTTCTTTCAAATGCCTTATTTTATGGAATAAAACTACTCCTGCATTTATGCAGAAATAGTTTTATTCCATTTTTCACATCTTCCACCAAAGAAACCCATAATTTTCTTAGTACCTGATATTTTTACAACTTCACATCTATTAGGGCATCCTTTGCATTCAAAACTTTTAGATGTAAAACTAGCATTTGCCAAATTAAATCCATTAAAGTTAGTGATTTTATTACCTTTTGCCAAAGTTTCCTTTGCTAAAATAGCTGCACCAATGGCACCCATTACTTTAAAATTTTCAGGTATTACTACTTTTTTATTTAGTATTTCTTCAAAAGCAGTCTTCATTCCTATATTTGCAGCAACTCCTCCTTGAAAAAATATTTTGGATTTTATATCTTTGCCTTTGGCCACATTAGTTAAATAATTTCTTACAAGAGCATTGCAAAGGCCTTTTATTATATCAGAGTTACTATAACCTAATTGTTGTTTGTGTATCATATCTGATTCAGCAAATACGGCACATCTCCCTGCTATTCTTACAGGAGAAGTAGATTTTAAAGCATATTCGCCAAATTGTTCAATAGGGATATCTAATCTTTCGGCTTGACGATCTAGAAAGGAACCTGTTCCTGCTGCACATACTGTATTCATTGCAAAATCTAGCACAATGCCATTTTGCAAAAGTATTATTTTAGAATCCTGACCACCTATTTCTATTATGGTTTTAACATCTTTATCTAGGTTTAAGGCAGCAACAGCATGAGAAGTTATTTCGTTTTTAATTATATCAGCACCTATAATAGAAGCAGCAATTTGTCTTCCACTTCCAGTGGTTCCAACTGCACTTATGTCCGTGTCTCTATATTTATTTTTCAATAATTTAAATCCTTCTTGAATTGCACTTATAGGCCTTCCTTTTGTCCTCAAATAAAGTGATTCAAGTAGGTTCATATTTTCATCAACTATTACAATATCTGTGCTAACTGAGCCTACGTCAACTCCCATATAATACATTTTTTTTTCTCCTTTCAAGTAAATCTAAAAATGCTTCTATTCTTGTTATATATCCAGCTTCGCCGGTCATTTCATCTACTATTAATGTAAGGATAGGAAAATTTCTATCCTTTGATATAGTTGGAAGTATGGATTTTGATACAATTTCAGGCATACACCCCATAGGGAAAATCTGTATAGCACCATCAAAACCACTTTTATCTGCTAAAACAGCTTCTCCTATACATTCCCTTGCATGACCACCTATATAATAAGGCAAATATTTTTTAGAATTCCTTCTTAAACTAAGTGAATTCAACTTTAATGGCGATAGAACCATGTCTTTAATCCACCAGCTTGGAGAAAGATATCTAGCTGTAGATACCCCATAATTCATAAGCTTTTCTTCTATAAAAAGATTTGAGAAAGGTTCTATTATAGTATATATTTCACCGATTATAGCAATTTTCAAAGGCTTTTTATTTTTAGAGATTGTTACTTTACTTAACTGTTCCATATGTTTTTTTATAGTAAATATCATTTCTTCTGGTGAAGTAGTTTTAAAAGCTTTTAATTTGCAATCTTCTAATATATTTTTGCATTGTCCTTTTTTTATTTCGTAGCCTGATAATAACTTTACCTTTTTATCTATACTGTCCATTAGGTTTATTATCTTAAGTCCCTGATGTACTACTTTTAACTTTTCTATGGCACTTTTCTTACTAACTGATCCAATAGAAAGCAGTCTTCTCATAAGTTCTTTTAATCCTATATCTTTTGGATAATCTAGAACTATAAAATTTAAGTTATAACCTAATTTTTTCAATAGATTCATTTGGAGTTCGCAATATTCTCCAAATCTGCAGGGACCGCAGCTTCCAACTATTAATATTGTATCTGCACCTTGTTTTATACTTTGTATATAATTTCCTATCATTATTTTAAAAGGAAGGCACATTTCCTCTGGAGAATAAAATGATCCAATTTCTAAGGCTTCCCTGTTGCTAAGTGGTGGAATGATATAATCAACTCCAAGTCCATCAAATACAGCCTTTGCTGCAAAACAGGTATTGCCAAGGTGGGGGAAGGTTACTTTCATAAATTTGCACACCTCCTTTTAAGCATATCTGAAAAGGCTTCTAATCTAGTATTAAAGCCTGCTTCTCCAGTTTGTTCATCTATTTTTAATATGAGCATGGGAAAATCTTTTAACCTATTTTTAATAAGTTCAATTACTACGGAATCTATTCCACAGGCAAAAGAAGAGATGTATATTATACCATCTACTTTTTTATTTTCTGCTGCATAAGTGGAAAAACCATAAGAATTTCTAGCAAAATGCCAAAATGGTTTTTTAAATAGATGGTCTACCTCACTGTTTATTATATTTTCATTTATACTTTCCTCTGTAACTATTCCGATACCAAGTTTACTTAATTTTTTTACTATATTCATATTGGTAAAGGTGTCATATAAGTTGTAAGGGTGACTTACTAATGCCGTTTTTATAGGAAAACCACTGGTATCTAGTGATAACTTATAATCTTCTTGGGTACTTAATGCTTTTTTATAGGCAGTGTTTATTTTTAAAATGTTTTTAGTAAATATCAAACCAGATTTTAACAACCAGTTTCTGCATTTTGCCTTAGAGAAAGCATATACAGGGTAGTTTAATAATGGAGGCATATTAGGAATGTCATTTATTATCATTTCTGGAAGACCGCAAAATTTTGGACATATAAATTCTCTTTTTTGTATTTGCATTATTCTAGGAATAAGCATTATATCACATTTATCCTTTATTGAAGCTACATGACCGTGAAATATTTTTATTGGGAGACATGCTTCGTCTACACAATATTTTGTTCCAAGGTTAAGTATATATTTATCTGTATCTTGGGACGTTATTATTTCAGCTCCAAGTTCTTTAAAGAACGTTTCTATAAAAGTGTGATATTTACAATACAATAATCCTTTAGGAATACCTAGTTTCATATATAAGTTGCTGCTTTCGATAGGGAAGTAGTAAATAGAAATTTATAAGCAGCGATTCCTCCAATCTTTTATGATTAAATAGTTACATTTGTATATTTTGCCATAACTGCTTGAATTTATTCAATTTTTATAAAATATTATTTCATTAGTTTGTATAATAAATATTATGTAAATTAAAATATAACCTTATTAATAAATCTTACTTGGGAGTATTACAGTAAGTAGCCATCAGATAAAAAGTTATTTTGAAATTTATTAACATGTAGATTGTACTGAAAAAAATATTTTTAAAAAAGTTTTCGACTATAAAATACAAGTTGAGAGTATTTTTATTTTCTAATTTTATAAATAAGAGGGGATACAATATCTGAAAATAAATCATAATTCTTCAAATATTATGCACAAAGATTTACAACAAGAGATAAGGAAGAATAAAGTAGAAAAATGAATCCACAAAGTTATACCCATATTGTGGAAATATTTTAATTTGATAAAAATTGCTTTTTTACATAATAAGATATATAAAGCCTTAAATTAAAAATGAAATATTCTAATTTAAAATATTTCATTTTTAAATCTAAAAATATAAATTGAGAATATTATCAATTGAAATAAAAATTTAATGTGTAAGAGATATTTTTACAAATTAATACATAGAAAGCATGCGGCATGAAATAGCTCGCAATTTAAGAGAAAAGCTATGACATTAATCATCATAATATATAAGAATAAAATATAATTAACAAATTATTCATACAATATAAGGGTATATAAGGAGGATTTTGACTTAGTTTTATAGAATATTAACTTCGCTAAATAACCATTTAGCGAAGTTATGCTTAATTTTAGAGAGGGGAATGGCTGTATGCAGTATAATTTAAGTAATATTTATAATTCTGAACTTCCACACTGCCTGAATGACTTTTTAAATTACCTTGGAACTATCCGAGGCAAGTCAAAAAACACACAGGACGGATATCAAGTTGATTTGACCATGTTTTTTAGATTTTTAAAAATATATAGAGGAATTGTTAAAGAAAATTGTGAATTTGAAAATATAGATATAAGTGATATAAATACGGATTTTATACGCAAAATAACTTTAACTGATTTATATGCATTTATATCCTTTACCGAAAATTATAGGAATAATGGAAATTATGCCAGAGCTAGAAAAGTAGCCTGCTTAAAATCATTTTTTAAATACCTTTTTAGCAAAGCTAAACTAATAGATGCAAATCCAGCTTTAGAACTGGAATCTCCTAAAATAGATAAGAGGAACCCTATTTATTTAAGCTTAAAGGAAAGCAAAATCCTTTTAAACTCTATAGATGGAAAATTCAAAGAAAGAGATTATTGTATCATAACCTTTTTCTTAAACTGTGGAATGAGACTTTCAGAACTCTGCAGCATAAATATATCAAAGATTAAGGAAGATACATTAACCGTAGTTGGAAAAGGAAATAAGGAAAGAACCATATATTTAAACAAAGCCTGCTTGACGGCTTTAAATAATTATCTTGAAATTAGAAATAAGGATTATTATAAAATAAAAGATAAAGATGCCCTTTTTCTAAGTAAAAATCACACCAGGATAAATAAAAGATCTGTGGAAATGATGCTCAAGAAATATTTAAAAAATGCAGGACTTGATAGTAACAAATATACGCCACATAAATTGAGACACACGGCTGCAACTCTTATGTATAAATACGGAAATGTAGATATTAGAAGCCTCCAAAAAATATTGGGGCACGAAAATGTATCTACTACTCAGATTTATACTCATGTAGATGATGAACAACTGAGAGAAGCAGTGAATTCAAATCCTTTAAGTGATGAAGAAGAATGAAAAAATATACGTCTGTTCCCTATTTTCTTAAAGAACAGACGTATCCCCCCTACTTCTTTTTCTTTTTAATTTTTATAAGTCCAGGATAATCTTCGTAAGTTATGTTTTTGCATTTTTCGCTATCTTCTAAAATTTCTTTTAATCCATCTATGTCATCGATAAATTGTACATTGATTTCGTCATCTTTTAGATCTACTTGTAAATTTTCATCATCATCTAATTGAGAATGAGAGTCATCATTATTTCCTGTGATGTTTTCTAAATCTTCCTCCTGATATTCCTTTATTTCATCTTTATCATCTATAATTTGGTCAATTTTTATGGCCTTCATATCATACCCTTCCATTTCAAGGCATTTGCCGCAGTTGTCACACTTTTTGTTTGAATCTAAATCGCAGACTTCACATTCACCGCAATTATTGCAGGGCTTTTTTTTATCAAATATGCAGTATTCTCTATTCATACATAGTACTCCTTTAAATTTTATATTAATATGTATATTAATAAAATCAGTATAGAACATAAGTTTGATATTTGTCAACTTATATGATATAATTCACATAAGTAAATTAGAGGGGTGTTTTTAATGACAGAACACAATCGAGATAGACAGTTTCAAATATATGAATTTATTAAGGCTCAAATTAGGGAGAAAGGATATCCCCCTTCTGTTAGAGAAATATGTGCAGGTGTAGGCTTAAAATCTACTTCTACTGTTCATAGTCATCTAGAAAAATTAGAGAAAAAAGGATTTATAAAAAGGGATGCCTCAAAATCTAGAACTATAGAAATTGTTGAAAAATCAATTTCTAAAAGCACTAAAAAAGAACTAATAGATATACCTATTGTAGGGACTATAACAGCAGGAATGCCTATTTTGGCAGTAGAAAATATAGAAGATGTATTTCCCCTTCCAATAGAGTATGTAAAAAATAAAAATCAGTTATTTATACTCAAAGTAAAGGGAGAAAGTATGGTAGATGCTGGTATATTGGATGGAGATATGTCTATAATAGAGCAGACTAATTTTGCAGAAAATGGAGATATAGTAGCAGCTTTAATTGACAATGAAGCTACTTTGAAGAGGTTTTTTAAAGAAAAGGATCATATAAGATTGCAGCCTGAAAATGAAAGTATGTCTCCTATTATAGTGGATGACTGTAAAATAATCGGTAAATTGGTAGGAATATATAGAAGGTACTAGATATTTACGTAAATATATAAAGAGATAAAGTACAGGTGTAAATATGCAAAAAGTTATTTTTCTTGTAGATATGAATGCTTTTTTCATAAGTTGTGAGGCAACACGTCATCCTGAAATTATAAATAAACCTGCTGCAGTAGCCGGAGATCCTAAAAATCGGGCAGGTATTATTTTAACTGCAAATTATGAAGCACGAAAATTTGGAGTTAAAACAACTATGCTTCTACATCAAGCTTTAAAGTTCTGCCCAAATATGGCTGTTATTCCTCCAGATCATCAATTTTATAAGCAAAAATCCAGAGAAGTCATGAGTATACTTTCACAGTATACTCCTTCTATTGAGCAGAATAGTATTGATGAAGCCTGGCTTGATATGACAGGCTGCGAAGGAATCTTTGGGAAGCCATTTGAGTCAGCTAAAAGAATTATGAAACACATTAACCATGAGCTAGATTTGAAATGCTCTATAGGTATATCTCAAAATAAGTTTTTATCAAAAATGGCTTCTGAAATGATGAAACCTTCAGGCATTACAGAACTTTGGAGACAGGATATTAAAATAAAACTATGGCCACTCCCTATTGAATCTATGTATGGAGTTGGTAGGCAAACTGCACAAAAGCTTCAAAGAATGGGAATTAAGACTATTGGCGATCTTGCACTTTTTAATAGACGATACCTTATAAAAAAGCTTGGCAAAATAGGCACTGAGATTCACCAACTTGCAAATGGTATAGACACCTCTTCCGTAAGGCCACATTTAAAAAAAGATATAAAATCAATTAGCAAATCCACCACTCTAGGTGAAGATATTTCAGATATGGAACGTGCTAAAATTATTTTGATGAAACTTTCCGATGAAGTTGGAATGACTGCACGTAAATACGGAAAAAAAGGCCATACAGTACAAATTAGCATCAAGTATTCTAATTTTCAAACTATTACTCGGCAAACAACAGTACCTGCAACTTATCTAGTTAAAGAAATTTATTCTACTGGAGTTAAGCTTCTTGAAAAGAACTGGAACCCACAATTGCCAATACGATTATTAGGGATAAGTCTTAGTGGATTTAGTGAAGATACTAGTGCACAGCAGATATCAATTTTTAATATGAAAGAAATTGAACGTAAAGAAAGATGTATAAGAGATGTGGATAAAATTGACAGAATAGAAAATACCATTGATAGTATACGAAAAAAGTACGGCTATTCAATAATTAATCGCGCAATATTGATGAAGAAAAATAATAAAGATTAATTTTTTTTAGGGAATACAAATGTGTTTTGTACATATGTTTGTATCCCCTATTTTTATTTGGGTTGAAATATTTTTTACTGTAAAGTTATATTTTTACCTGGTGGTGTAATTGCATCTGAAATATTTTTAATTGAAAGATCTGTTATAGCTTTAAAAGGATTTCCCTGTTTGAACACGACGACTATTGGAGTTTCATCTTCACCAATTCCGTATTCATCAGGTATGGTTTGCCCAGTAATATCCATTGTACCGCAGCTTATGTTGCCATGGGTTTCCGAAAACCGTTCTATTATGTCAAACATCTTATTCTGGTTTTGTGTAGAAGGACAATAAAAACCTATTGCAGAATAAAAACTATCCTCTATGAAGCCCCCAAAATTGTTATCATCTAACTTTTTTAACATTGTCAATTACCTCCTATATACTATTTATAATATATAAATAGTATTTGGTATACCAAATACTATTGTAATAACTTCCATATTGTGATATACTACAAGAAACAGAGAAAATATTCGGCAAAATATTTTCTCTGTTAAAGAGAAATTTAATGAGTTTAAATATAATGGTTAATAGCTGTATACTCAATATTATGGAGCTACGGGAGTTGTACCTTTAATTTGTTTTCTTGTAGGCTTTGGTATCTTAGGTAAAATTACAGACATTATGCATGCATAAAGTGAAAACAACGCTGCAACTGTAAATACAACAGACCAACTGTAGTGAGCAGCGAGTGCAGCTCCTAAACCGCCACCTAAAATAGAAGCAAATCCTTTACCACTATATATAAATCCGTAGTTAGTAGCAGCATAAGTTGAACCAAACATATCAGCATTTAATGATGGGAATAAACTAAATAGTTGACCCCATGTGAACATTATACACATCAAAAGAACTATATATAATACACTATTTTTGCTTCCTAATATAGGTAATAAGAATAGGAAGACTGCATTCAAACCGAAGGACAAACACATTGTTCTTGTACGACCTAACTTATCTGAAACTGATCCCCAAAAAACTCTTCCTACACCATTTGCAAGGCTGTTCATCATAACTGCAAGTACAATAATTGAGGAAGCCATTCCTAATTGTTTACCAAAAGGTTTTGTATTTGCCGTAATGATAAGTCCACCAACACTGATAGATAAGAACATTGTCCATATAAGCCAAAAATGTGGAGTTTTTAATACTTCACTAGGACTAAATCCAATTTTCTCTGGATTTGCTTTAGCGGCTTTCTCTTTTTGGCTAGGCATTTTTGAACCAACAGGATAACGCAAAATGAATGCAATAATTACAACGATAACACCTTGAAGTATACCTGTAAATCCAAAGGCTTGTGCAACACCACTAGAATCTAAAACTTTTTGAATTATAGGAACAAAAGGCATTGACCCTATTCCAAAAGCTCCTGCTATTAAACCTGAGGCAAGTCCTCGTTTATCCGGGAACCAACGAACTGCAACACTAACAGATCCACCATAAATAATTGCAGCTCCAACTCCTGCCATAGCATAGAAGAAATACAAACTAGCAACAGAAGTTGCCTGACCAAGCATAGTCCATCCACTACCAATTAATATACCCGCAAGAGCGAACATCAGTTTTGTACCAAACTTATCAAGCAATAATCCACCAACTGGTTGAACAAAGGTTTCAAACATTATAAACAAAGTAAAAGCATACTGAACAGCAACTAAAGACGAGTGCAGTGACTTAACTAACGGAGTAGTAAATAAAGTCCATGCATATTGAAGGTTGGCAATCATTACCATGGCTAAACAAGCAGAAATCAACTGAACCCAACGGTTACCTAAAATTGACCCATATGCATTTTGATTTTTAGAGATAAACTCAGTTTTGTTAAAATCAGACATACATTTTTCCCCCTTTAATATATATTTAGTTACAGTTAATGTAAAGTAGTACATATTTTAACATCAAAGTTAAATAACCCCGGATCCGTTATATTGGCCGGGGTTACACAACAATTGAGTGCTGTTGAAGACCTTGTGAAATCAAGACATATAGTATACCCTCAATTTGAAAAATATTATTCTATTGTTTGGGATATAGTATTTTCTACTCCAACTTCTTTCAAACGTTGATTTGCAAATTGTTGAAGCTTTTGGATATGTTCTGGCTGCAGATGACTAAATCTCCCCTGATATTTAATATATTCACTAACTGGTTTGTATTTAGCTGGTTTTATAGTGAGCTTGTATTCGCCGTCAACAAGTTCGTACAGCTGTACCATTCCTGTTTCTACTGCTAACTTGGCAACTTTTACTGTCTTTTCTGCCGGGAAACTCCATCCTTTTGGACATGGGGCATGAATATAAAGGAAAGCAGGTCCTTCTGCATTGCAAGCTTTACGTACTTTATTCATTAAATCAACAGGATATCCTAATGAAGCAGTAGCTAAATATTTTAATTCTGGATGTCCGTGTGCCATAATCTTTGTAATATCTTTAGGCATAAGTTTTTTACCTTCTGGAACTACAGGTCCGGCTGGTGTGAATGTAGTCCATGCACCATATGGTGTAGTTGGTGAAGCTTGTATTCCCGTATTTGCATAGGATTCATTATCGTAGCATATAAACACTATATTATGTCCCCTATAAAAAGCTGCAGACAGGGATTGTATTCCTATATCAGCTGTACCACCGTCACCGGCCATAACAATAATATTTGGATATTCTGCATCTGTTTTATGTTTTCTAATCATTGCCTTATAGGCTGCTGCTATACCGGATGCAACTCCACCGCCACCGGTAATTTGTGCATGTACCCAGGGAACAGCCCAAGGACCACAGCCATAACTTGTATTTGCAACATACATACAACCAGTAGGTCCGATGAAAATTGTATTTTTACCGGCAGCTTTAGCCACTAATCTATACTGCAGAGCAGGGCCGCAGCCTGCACAGGTACGGTGACCTGGAACATAATATTCTTCCACTGGTGCTTGTTTAATAGATTTAATTTGTTCTAACATTTAACTTTCCTCCCCTCATTTATAGTTCAAATGGTGCCCAATAACTTTGTTTTTCAATTTTACCTGTTTTATTTACCTCTTTCAGTATGTTAAACATCTTGTAAAATTCATCATGGGTAATCATTGATCCACCTAAACCTGCAACAAATCCTATTGTATTAACTTTTTCATCATTATTGTATAAAGCAGCCCTGGCTTCAGTAAGTAAAACTCCTGCTCCACATGAAATTCCAAAGTTTACTGAGTTGTCAACTACGCCTACAACTTTAAATCTTTTTAAGCATTCTCTAACTTGTTTAGTCGGGAAAGGACGGAAGGTACGAAGTCTAACTACCCCAACTTTTTCTCCAAGGTTACGCAGGTGCATTGCAACATTTTTTGCTGTTTCAGTATGTCCACCCTGCATGAAAATAACTATCTCGGCATCGTCAGTCATATATTCTTCCAACCATGGATTATATTTACGTCCAAATGTTTTAGCAAATTCATCATGAACTTCTTCAATTACTTTATAAGTACCTTCTACAGCTAAATGACGCTGGTATTGTGTACCAGGACCCATTTCAGGTTCCATCTGTGCACCGATAATTTGAGGATCCCTTGTGTCTAAAACATGGTGGTTCTTATACGGTGGTAAAAATGAATCAACCTGTTCCTGTGACGGTACATCAACTTCACCAAGTATGTGGGATACAAAATATCCATCCTGGCAGGCATATTGAGGTAATAGAACTCTAGGATCTTCACCTATTCGGTAGTACATAAGTGTCATATCCAATGCTTCCTGTGGTGTAGATGCCCATCCTTGAATCCATCCCTGGTCACGACAGCACAGGGCATCTGTCTGTTCAGATCCAAAATCTCCTGGCGGGTCTAATGTA
Organism: Clostridium sp. AWRP; assembly: GCF_004006395.2. NCBI lineage: Bacteria > Bacillati > Bacillota > Clostridia > Eubacteriales > Clostridiaceae > Clostridium > Clostridium sp. AWRP. The sequence continues at coordinate 2,318,287 of NZ_CP029758.2, forward strand.
CGGTCGGCAATGGCCATTTGAAGGGGCAGCCTTTCACCTGATATTGGAGAATAAACTTCCATTGCATAAGTAACACCTACTCCTGAACTACCTGTAAAAGCACGGGCTCCTGCAGCTGAAGCACCATAGACAATACTTAATTGTCCGTGTTCACCTTCGCCAAGAACAAATTCAGCATCCAGCTCTCCATCTGCTACCATTCGTGCCAGCTCTGACATGATTCCGGTATACGGACGAATTGGATAGGAACATATAACATCTACATTAGCTAACTTAACTGCATTAGCTGTTGCAACACAACCAGACATTCTTTTTATATTAGTTTTCATTATTTCAATTCACCTCCTATGTGATATGAACTTAATCTTCAAAATCCAGTTCAGGAACCAGGCTGATTGCTCCAACAGGACACATCTCGGCACATATTCCACAACCTTTGCAATATTTTAGATTAAAATTAATAGGACTGTCTTTAGTCATAAGATTTACACATGAATCAGGACAGCTAATCCAGCAAATCTGACATTCTGTACACTTCTCAGCATCCAATATTGGTCTCCTTGTACGCCAGTTGCCAGTAATCATTCCTTCATTTTCTTTTTGTGGTGATTTAACAGTTCCTGCAAAAGGAATCTTTTCATATGGTACAGCCATTTTACAGCACCTCCTCAATATTTTAATATTTTATAAAGTATTTGTATCTACAACAACAGCTTGTTCATATGCTTTTTTAGCAGCACTCTTATTTACAACAATTTTTAATAAATCATCCATCTTCACAATTTCGGTACCTTTGACAATAGCAGCAGCTAATGCTGCACCCATACCTTTACCTATACCGGATGCATCTGTTGCACCTTCTGCACCTGAAAGTGTAATAATGGATTTTGACAGCTTATTGGCATCTATTGTTATAATTTTTGAAAGGTTTTCTGTATTTTTTTTGATAAATTTGAACAAGTACTCAGGCGCCCTCTTAGTATTAATTACAAGAACAGCCCCGGGTCTAATTCCAGCTAAAATGTCAATCCCCTTAACAAGAGTTTCTTCTGTAAGTGCAACAATATCTGGAGTTTCATTTTCATAAACATATTTGGATTCGATTGGTTTAGGGCTAATTTTACCATAGGCCCTTACGGGAACATAGATACGGTCAGGAAGGTCAACATAATTTTCCCAGGCTTGAACACATTTACCTTCTAGTGCGGCAGCTTCAGTTAGAGAGACAACTACATCACGAGCTTCTTTGTTTTCATATACTCCTCTTCCCCAAACTGTGATTTGCTTTAAATCTGGTTCAGCAAACAAATTTTTATTTGTCACTATTCTCCACCTTCTTTTTTAATAATTTGAACTTGGTAATGTACACAGCTGTAAAACTGCTATTTGGGGGCAATCACCTCCTCAAATTTCTTTTTATGTTTCACCTCAGTAATGGCTTGATTAAAGATTTTATCATCTATTTTAATCTTTAATCCTGTTTTAAGTGCTTTTCTAAGTGCTATGAATGAAGACTTATGAGCCTATCAGTTAAATTATTTACTGTGTTAGACCTAGAACGATATATGGCATCGATTTCATTGAAAAGCAAAGTACCTTTTGGAAGAGTAAAATTATATTCTTTACACAATTTAAAATTGTGAAGAGAAACGTCTAGTAAAGTTTTTAAAAATTTAATTAAACAAAGTTGAATTTTAGTGTTTTTGTATTATTAAATTTGGTATACAGTATACCAAATTTAAGTAAAAAATTTTAATGATATATTATATATATTGTTTAAGATTTAAAATTATTACAAGTTTGTAATATGCAATGAGAATATTAGAACAGATAGTTATTGGATAAATATTAACTATAATATTTGTTACTATGAAAAGTAGTGTATGGTATTTGGTATACCATTCCTTGATAAATTATGCTGTATTATATATTTTTAACGCCTCAAGTAATTATAAAATGCTTTGAATTCATCGTCATACTTATATAATATCACAGATAATTAATTATTTCAATATTTTACCTTAAAATATATTGTATTCATAATAAGATAAATATTAATAATAAGTCAAGTGCCTTTGTAGGCCTTACTATTTGCTCTATTTATAATATTTATAAAATATTATAAATATTATAAATGTTATTACTGTTTTTTTAAATATGCCATTTTTAAAAATACTTCATTGGATTTTTCAATGTGTCTCTTAGCCGAATTATATGATTTATTACTATTATGCTGACGCAAGTTTTTGATGATTTCATTATGTTCAGTAAACACTTCCTGAAGTCTACCAGACTTGGTGTAGGTTAGTTTTGTAAATTTATTAATGTATTCACGAAGTGTACTAACAAAATAATATAAATGTGGACTTTCTGCAGCTTTATAAATAACTTCATGAAATTTTCTATTTAATAAAATTGATTTGGAAACGTTTCCTTTTTGGTACTCTTCTAACATTTTATTGTTAATAGAATTTAAACGCTCTAATTCACGTTCTTTTATTTTTGAAGCTGCAATACTACAGCTGAGAGCTTCTAATGATATTCTAATTAACTGAATTTCTTCTATATCTTCTTTAGTAAATCCAGAAACAACCACCCCTTTGCGGGGAATATGAGTAACTAATTTCTCGATTTCAAGTTTTCTAATGGCTTCTCTTACTGGGGTTCTGCTTATTTTTAATTGCTCTGCAATATTACGTTCTATGAGACGTTGACCTGGTTCTAATTTTCCATCAAGAATAGCATTTCGCAAAATGGAAAATACTGAATCTCTAATATAACCCATATTATCAAACTTTATGGGTGAAAATTCATAAGTCAATTTATTTTACCTCCTTTAAAAATTTCCTGATATGAAAATTGATGATATACTTTTACTACATTAAGAAAAGTATACCATCAACAGCTTTAATATGTCAATTTATAGTAACTATATTAAAAATATTAAAAATATCTAAAATTGTATAACTATGAAATTTGCAATTATATTAAACTAAAAAACTATTTTTAAATTTTATCAGGTGGTATTGAATAATTATTTTTAATGGTAGAAAGTGTAACTATAGTTTTAGTTCTTAATACACCCTTAATCAGTTTTATTTCATTTAAAATCTTTTCAAGAGTTTCTGTGTCTTCAGTAACAATTTTTAATGCATAATCAAAATCACCGGTTAAGTAGTGACATTCAATTATTTCATTTTCATTTTGAACAAATTCTACAAACTTGTCTGTAAAATTTGGATTTTTAAGACTTATAAACATTATTACTGTAATATTCTTATTCATTTTTTTATTGTTAATTATTATGGTGTATTTTTCTATAATCCCAGATATATCAAGCTTTTTCAACCTATCACTTACTGCAGGTATTGATAAATTAATTTTACTGCTTATTTCTGAAGCTGAAATTCTCGAATTTTCCTTTAGCAATTTTAATATATTAACATCTATAGCATCCATATTAAGCAAAACCTCTTTTTTAATTTATTAAATATATTATAGTATATATTTTAAATTATTAAATATATTTTAGATAATAAAATAAAGAAATAAGGTTAAAATAGCGTTTAACCTTATTTCTTAAAACTTTTTGTATAAAATTCATTGAATTTCCTAAAAATTTTAATTTACATTATTCTTTTTTAAAATTCCTAGCTGTTTGTACCATAGCTTGTATATTTTTCAGTGGAGTTGTAGTTCCCAAACCACAAGCTGGAGACAATATATGGACACCGCTTTTTAAACAATTTTTTGACAAGCTAGTTACTTCTTCTAAAGAACTATTTTGAAGAGAAAAAGTACTTACATTTCCCATTATGGCTTTATTTGTTACATTTTCACACATTTTCTTTATACTAGTTACAGCATCAAAACTTATAGCATCACTATGAAGTTCGTTTAATTCAGTATAAATACTTTTTAATCTTCCACATATATGAACTATAATACCGTATTTTGAATATTTACTTAATCCATCAATTATTTTATTTATATAAAAAAGTCCATATTTTCTAAAAGTCCTAGAACCTAATATTTCACCTGTTCCGCTTGGATCTGAAATAGTGATTAAATCAGCTCCTGCATTTAACTGTGCCTTCCCAAAGTTTATAAGATTATCAGTTACAAAATCCATCATTTCATGGGATTCCTTTGGTTTTACTATAAGTTCTTTATAATATTTAACAGGTTCCATAAGTGATGATGCGGTACTAATAGGGCCTGTTAAATTAGCTATAATAGGCACATCTGCATTCTTATCTTTTAAAAGTTTAATTGCATCTAATACTACTTGAGCTCTGCCACTGTTAATATCTAAATTCTTTAGTTTTTTCCACTCAGTTACTGAATTAATAGCATAAGAAGAAATTCTAGGCTCGCTTATTTTTGTTCCTAAAAATACTTTTGATCCCATACTTTCAGCTTCTATAGTCATGCAAAATGGCACTCCAAAATTTTCAAAGCCTCCATTTTTGTACATACCTGCAGCCAAATCCGCCATTATTTTGGAATTCGTATGAGCTTCTGGCCATTTACAATGGGTTAAGTCCATTACTTCTTCCACTATCATGTTCATCATTCCTCCAGGACATATACAAGGAGGCCTATCAACTTTTTTTCCCTTAAGAGCTAATCTAAGCCTTTCTTTTTCAGATAACAAAAAAACACCAACCTTTATTTTGAATTTGTGTTATACAATAAATGATTTTACCTTTTCAACATCTATTGGATATCCAATTTTTCTAACAGTATCCATCATTAATTGTATATTTTCTGAAGGGGTTTCTACAGGTAAACTACAACCGGACATTACCACATAACCTTTTAAACTATCATATCCATCTAATACACATTTGGCAACTGTATTTATAATTTCCTGTTTTGTGCCTCCATACATTATATTTGAAGGATCTACATTACCCATTATTTTTACTTTATCGCCCAGTTCTTCTTTACATTCTCTTAAACTTTCTACATTGTCCATACTAAAACCACTGACACCTATTTCAGAAAGTTTCCTAACATATGGCCATATTTTTTTAGTCTTACCACATATATGAAGCACGCATGTTTTCCCTTGAGACTGTATGAACTGTATAAATCTTTCTAGGTAAGGAATGCAAAATTTTTCAAAAAGTTTTGGACTAATTACAGTACAAGAGGATAGAGGTTCTGAAATAGTAATAGAAAGTCCTAAACTCATTACAACTTTTGCGTATTCTATACACGTCTGTAAGGAAAGTTCACAAAGTTTATGTACGGCCTCTGGATTTTTAAAAAATAGTCTTGTCATCTTTTCTATTCCTACCAGGAAAAAGGCATTTGAAAATGGTCCTACTATACCTCCAGAGCAAGCAACTTCTTTTCCAATTTTATCAACTAAATACTTCATTGCCTCAATATACACGGGCAATCTACCATCTTTATAAGGATTTGCTATTTTTATTTTACCTATATCGTCAATATTTTTTATGGCTGGTTTTAAGAGATCAGCAGTATTATCTTCTGGAAATGTAAGCTCACATCCCATAGCTTCTGCCCAAGCGTATAAATCTGTGAATACTCTTAATCCATCCATATGAAATTCTTTATACGCTGCTATTTGTGCCTCAGCTATAGCTTGTCCACTGGTATTAAAATCTGAAATCTTACAGCCATAAATTCTTGCTACGCCGTTAGCTATATTAGGATTGCAGGGTAATCTATCTACTTCTTGCTTTTTATTTAATGCTATAGATCTTTCTATAGGCGTCATTTGATCTTCCATAATTTTTATCTCTCCTTATACAATTTTTGCTGTTTGTTTTTTAATTAGAGCTTTAGCTCGTTTAGCAGCTTTTGAAGCATCTAAGGTATAAGCATCTGCCCCTATTTTATCTGCAAAGTTTTGAGATATAGGTCCTCCACCTACCATGACTGATATTTTGTCTCTTATGCCCTCCTTTTTCAAAAGGTTTATTACCTCAGCCATGCCGTCCATAGTAGTGGTCATAAGAGTTGACAGTGCAATAATTGAGGCTCCTACTTCTTTGGCTTTATTTACAAAATCTACAGGAGGTATATCTCTTCCTAAGTCTATAACTTCAAATCCTTCTGTTTCCATCATTATTTTAACTAAGTTTTTACCTATATCGTGAGTATCTCCTTCTACTACACCAATTACTACTTTAGCTTTGTTTTCAGTTTGTTCTTTTTCCAAATGCGGCTTTAATATATCTAAACCAGAATACATGGCATCAGAGCATAAAAGTAGTTCAGGTATATAATATTCTTCTTCTTCATAGAGCTTTCCGGCTCTATTCATGCCGTCAGCTAATCCTTTATCTATAGCCTCATAAGCATTAATATTATTTCCTACACACTTTTTTGATATTTCTATAGTTTCCTCCTCTTGCATATTTAATACAGAATCAGATAGTTCTTTTAATAAATCATCCTTCATAATAAAATCATCCTTTCTTAAATTTATATTTGTATATTCCATATAACAGGATTTTTCATTTTTAAATTACTTTTTTTAATACAATTATGTCCTATAATTTTTACGTCTTTTCTTTCTTTTATAATCCAATCAATTGCTTGTCCATAAGTAATATTTTTATTTACTTCAATGGGAATTGATTTAATAAATCCTATTCTATCCATAGACGAAGAAGTTATTCCACATAAATGAATTATAGAATTTCCAAGTTTCCCTTCAATCTTTTTTAATACAGAAAAGCTATATCTTCCACTATAATCCTTGTACATTTTAGGACCTAGTATAGATAATGTCCCTGCTGAATCTCCAAAAGATATTATTTGTGCCCCCTTTTTTACACCTTCCTCTATTATCTTTACTATACTATCTACTATTACGGACATAAATTTTTCTACAATATCTCTATTTTTCCTTACAGCTCTATAAAAAAGCATTGGATCAATAAGTGAACTCATTATAGTAAAGGGTCCTTGTACATTTAAAACCACTCTTTCATTTTGCTGTTTTAAAACCTCTACCGATTTTAAAACTTGTGCTATTCTACCTTTATTTAAATCTATAGTTTTTAAATTATTAAAGCTTTCTATGCTGGAAAATGCGTATTTTCCAACTCTTGGACCTATTTTACTATCTCCCATTTTAATATTTGCACCTAAAGCTTCTGCTTCCACAGTACGGCAAAATGGTACCATGGAAAAAGTGCTATTATAAAATTTTTTAATCTCAATAGCTAATTTAGCTATTAATTCTGCTTTAGTATGAGCTTCTGGAAAATTAATGCCGGTTCTTTTTACAACTTTTTCTGGTATTTCCTCTTGTGTATTTATAATACATTTAAAATCAATTTCATAGTCCATAAGATCCCTCCACAATATTTACTATATACAATTAAAAATTCAAAGCTTTTACAAAGTGATCTTGAAAATCGTCTCTTGTTGATAACTCTACTATTTTTATATTATTTTTAATAGTGTTCATCTCATTTAGCTTGTCCTCGTTTATAAGGGCTATCTTTGCACCTTCTATAGCTGAATTACCTACAAAATTTATTTTGTGATTAAACCCTTTAGGAATAAGACCTATTTCTTTTATACTTTCAGGATTTATATGATAGCCAAAAGCACCTGCAATTACTATTTCTTCTATAGACTCAATGCTTATGTTAATTTGATTTAATAACATAGTAATACCTGATGAAATAGCAGCTTTGGCCAGTTGTATTTGTCTTATATCTTTTTGAGATATATAAACATTATCAGTAATATAAAATTTTTTATCTTTTATTCTGTCCTTAAGCTTGTTTTGTAATTCCTTATTAAATCTTCCGGTGCTTAATATTACCTTTCTCTTTACTAAAGAAGCTGCTATATCTATAAGTCCACTTCCGCATATTCCCTTAGCACTTTTATTATTTATAGTTGAATAAGACAAATTAAGGTTGTCGTCTATATGAAAACTTTCGATAGCTCCCTCTTCTGCTCTCATTCCACAGGAAATGTTCATTCCTTCCAGGGCAGGTCCTGCAGCTGTAGAAGAAGCTGCCATTTTTCCATTAGATATAGCTGCTATTTCTCCATTGGTTCCTATGTCTATAAATACAGCTGGATAATTTCTATTGTGAAAATCTGTGGCAATAATACCAGCTGTTATATCAGCTCCCACGTAAGAAGATACAGAAGAAATCAAAGTTAAAATTCCTTCTTCGTTAATGTGTATGTCTAACTCTCTTGCTTTTAGATTTAATTCATCTAAAAATACAGCTCTATAAGGTGCTTTTGCTATGGAACCTGGTGATATTCCTAAAAAAAGATGCAACATAGTAGTATTTGCAGCTATCATAATCCTGTATATGCTGCAAGAAGAATATTTTTTGTAAGTAAGTTTTTTTATTAGGCGGTTAAGTTCATCTCTTATGCACTTGCTTAAAATATCTATGCCATCCTTTTTCTTCATAGAAAAAGTTATTCTAGATAGTACATCTCCTCCATATTCTGTTTGTGGATTTAATGCAGATACTCTATTTAAAACACTGCCATTTTCTAAATCTACAAGATATGCTGACAATCCAGTTGTTCCTATATCTAATGCTACTCCGAGTAAATTAGTACTATGTGTTTCTAAATTTAAAAGTTTATTTTTAAAAGTTATTCCATAGATCTCATCAGGTTTACTTTTTTCTAGTTGTCCTATTTTTTTTAAGTTAGAAAAAATATCTGATTTAAATTTAAGAGTATTCATGTAAGGATCAACTTTTTTTGCATCTATGCAGGGTAATTTTACTTTTTTTATAGCACTGTCTACCTTAACTTCTATACAATTGCCGCCATTAATAGTTTTTAAAACTTTTGCATTATCAAAAAGTTTTATTTTAGCATCACCTAAAATTTCTGTCATACAAGCGAGTCTTGTATAATCATTTTCAGTATGCTTTTTTTCTTCTTCTGTTTTTTTAGACAAATTTCCAAAGGCTTCTACTTTGCATTTATAACATCTTCCTTTACCATTGCATGGCGTTTCCATTTTAAATCCAGCCATTCTAATACATTCCATTAAAGTAGTTTTCCTTTTTACTTTAATTTCTACATCTCTATTTATAAATTTTACTAAGCACATTTTAACTTTTCTCCTCTAGTTAACTAAATGATATGTAACGTTACATAACAGTACAATGTTAATTCAATTATATCCCTGTATGTGAAAATTTAACAATAGTTATATATAAAACAAATAATTAACTTAAATGATATAAGATTTTTTTATAGATATAATTAACTATATAATCTGTGATAATATTAAAATATGTAATCTCTTAAAAATTAAAATAAAAGTCAATTTTTGTAATAATATAATATTAAAAGTAAGGAAGGTATTGATAAATGAATGATTTACCCCAAATATTTAATGATTTTAGTGATTCTAGAAAACAAGGATTTATAACTATAAAAAATCTAAAGGATGAGGGTAAAAAGGTTGTAGGAACTTTTTGCACTTTTACTCCATGGGAAATTATAAATGCTTCAGGAGCTTTGGCCGTTTCACTGTGTTCAAAAAGTGATGAAACCATAGAAGATGCGGAAAAGCATTTACCTAGGAATCTATGCCCGCTTATTAAGTCGAGTTATGGTTTTGCTATAACGGATAAATGTCCTTATTTTTATTTCTCAGATTTAATTGTAGGAGAAACAACTTGTGATGGAAAGAAAAAGATGTATGAATATTTAGACAAATTAAAGAATGTACATGTAATGCACCTGCCGCAGATACCCGATGATGCTGACAGTTATAAATTATGGAAAGATGAATTGATAAAATTAAAGGAAAAGCTTGAAAAAGAATTCAATATAACTATAACTGATGAAAAGTTAAAAAATTCTATAAAACTTCGTAATAGAGAAAGAAAAACCTTAAAGGAATTTTATGAATTGGGAAAAATGTGCCCTCCTCCAATAACAGGCATAGAATTACTTAAAATTTTGAATGGATCATCTTTTAAATGGGACAATGAAACTTTAATCAATGACTTACATAATACAACAGAGAAAATTAAAGATGCTTATGATAAGGGAGAAAGAAAAGTATCACAAAATGCCAAAAGAATATTGATTACTGGCTGTCCAATGGGTGAAGCTACAGAGAAAGTTGTACATGCTATAGAAGATAACGGTGGAGTAGTGGTATGCTATGAAGATTGTACAGGTGTTAAGGAAATCTCTAAGCTTGTAGATGAAACTAAAGATCCTATAGATGCAATTGCTGAAAAATATTTAAAAATAGGCTGTGCTTGCATGACTCCAAACAACAATAGGACAAATTTACTTTCAGAACTTATAGATGACTATAAAATAGATGGGGTGGTAGATGTAATACTGCAGTCCTGTCATCCATACAGTGTAGAATCTTATGGAATAAAGAAATTTGTAAATGAAGAGAAAAAAGTACCTTATATGGCTATAGAAACAGATTATTCAAAAACAGATGTAGGCCAGATTAAGACAAGAGTTGCTGCTTTTATAGAAATGCTATAATTTATTCATCGGATAAACATATAACTATTTTAATATAAATTTAAGAAGGTGTTTAATTATATATGGAAATTAAAAAGGATTCCATGACTCCAAAAGAAAGAATGAAAGCTCTATCAAAGGGTGAAACTGTTGATAGAATACCATGTACTCCCATGATGGGTGTTACTTTAGCTCCTTTTATTGGGAAAACTACTTATGAACACTATCATAATGCTGATGTAACTGCTGAGCTTGAAATAGCTCTTTTTAAAAAATTTAGACACGATAGTGTTGGTGTAGGTGTTTCTCTTAGAGAAATTGCAGAAGCTATGGGAACGAAAGTTATATATCCTGAAAATGCTATTTCATATGTAGATAAGCCTGCCATAAAGGATATCAATGATGTATCAAAGCTTTCCCCTGCTGATCCCTATAAGGACGGAAAACTTCCGGTAAGACTTAAAGCAGTAAAAATGGTAAACGATGCTTTAGGTAAAGAAGTAAATGTAAGTTTTTCAATTCCTGCTCCTTTTACAACAGCTTCAGATTTACTAGGAACTGAAAATTTTTTAAAAGCGGTACTTAAATATCCTAAAAAGGTTAATGAACTTTTAGACATAGTAACAGAATCTAATTTTAAGATTATAGATATTATATCAAATATGGGAATTGGTTTTGGTATGTGTGACCCTGTTTCTTCTTCAAGTATAATAAGCAAAAGGTTATATGAGAAGTTTTCTATGCCCTATGTAAAAAAATGTGTAGATAGAATGAGACAAAAAAGTGGTATGGGAACCTCCATGCATATGTGTGGTAAAAGTAAAGAAATATGGAATAGTTTAATACAAACAGGAATAACCACATTGAGTATTGATAATACTGAGGATCTAGAAAAGGCTAAAAAGGCTGTTGGAAATAAGGTTTGTTTGGTTGGAAATGTATCACCAGTAGATGCTGTACGGTATGGAACTTATGATGATGTTGTACGTGAAAGCAAACTTTGTATAAAGAAAGCTTATGACAATCCAAAGGGATTTGTACTTAGTACTGGATGTCAAATTCCTATAAATTCTCCAATTGAAAATATACAGGCACTTATGGATACTGCAAGAAGCTTTGGTGCCTATCCTATAAAACCAGATTTGCTGTAGCCTATCTTGTATATAAAAACTCCACCATTTAAGATAATTAAAAGTTTCAGCGGTGGAGTTTTTTATATTAGAAACAACTAGTTTAACTTTATAATTATATTAGAAGCACTATATTTCATCTAAGGACTTCTGTTTTGTTTCAACTCCTAAAGTGGCAATAACAAATGCTACAATTATAAGTATAAATCCAAGTGATATAAAGACAACTTTAGTATCATAATTTTTTAGTATCCATGCTACTCCATAGGGGCTGAATATGGTTGCCAGTCTTCCAATGGCATTGCAAAATCCAGAACCTCTCATTCTTATATTTGTAGGAAATAATTCTGGGACGTAGATAGCAAGGCCAAGTGTAAGTAAAATATATATTATTACAGTTAAGAAAAATCCCATTATTAATATTATTCCCATAGCATTTTGTGAAGCGTAGGCATATCCAAGTGCACCAGCTGCAAGCATAAATACAGTAAGACACCATTTACGTCCAAGTTTATCTACAATAAAGCTGCCAATTAAAGCTCCAAGCGGTGCGCCTACCATCATTATAGTTGTATATCCTAGGGATTTGGAAATATTTATCCCCTTTCTCAAGAAAAACGTAGGTGCCCAACTTACAAAAGTGTATATTAAGGTGTTTATTGCAATTAGTACTACACAGCCTACAATAGTCCTGGAGATCATATTTTTACTAAATAAATCAGTAAATTTTCCTTCATCCCTATGTTTCTCTTTTTTTATTACACTGGGCTGAGATATGGGATTTCTTGATTCCTCTTCTGCTGCACTGTAGAATATGTCTACTACATCCTGTGCATCTTTTTCCATTCCCTTTGATTCATACCATCTTGGAGATTCAGGCATACTTTTTCTAAGATACCATACAATTAGGGAAAATACTCCTACAAATACAAACATCCATCTCCATCCAAATCTAGGTATTATGATATATCCTAAAAATGCAGCTGCTGGAGTAGAACAGTTTGTTATAAGAGAAAGCATGGATACCCACTTTCCTCTCGTCTTTGATGGTACAAATTCTCCAAGTAATGCATATCCTGTAACAATTTCAGCACCAAGACCAATCCCCATTATTCCCCTGCAGGCTATTAAAAAAATCATATTAGGAGAAAATGCAGCTACAAGAGAGGCTCCTCCAAATATTAAAAGATTCAACTGATAGGAAAATTTGCGTCCAAAACTATCCCCTAAAAATCCAGTAAGAAGCGAACCTATTAAAAGTCCTAAAAAAGTTACAGAGATAAAAGTAGCATTTAATCCAATATTTGACCATCCACTTTTTAATAATACGCCTAAAACTCCACCTGCCAGATATACATCAAAACCATCTAAAAATATTCCAAGGCCTATAAGCCACAATATCTTGTAATGTAATTTAGATACTGGAACATAATCCATTTTTTCAGAAATGTAACTAACCGATTCCATTAAAATACCTCCATCCAATAAGTGCAAAATTAATTTTTTTATATATAATTTTACTGGCCAGTAAAAATTATTTTCTAAAATTGAGTATAAAAAATAGACCTTCCCATGGGGCGAAAGGTCTATCGCGGTACCACCCAAATTTATTACTTAAATAGTTTAACGGCGTTATGTCGGCACAGTCCTACTGACTTCAGATTGCAATTTAAGGGTGAGTTTCAATATAATATAAATGTGTTTTTTCACCATGCGCACTCTCTTTAAAGTATAATTATATCTACTTGCCCCTATCATTATTTTTATAATATTAAGTTGTTAAAATAAAAAAGCGGTATTGTTTCTCTTGGAGCGAGAAACAATACCGCGGTACCATCCAAATTTTTTCTTTATAAAATAACGGGTTTAACCGATACAGCCTACTCATATTTCAGCTAATAACTCGAGGACGAGTTTTCAATATATAAGTATTGTGAATTTACAGCAAACATCACTCTCTTTGAATATTATATATCTACTTGATTCCTGTCATAGTTTTTAAATTAATTTTCTTAATTATAGTACTAATTTAACCTATTGTCAAATAAATTTTTTAAGAAAGTTTATACCCTTCAAACTTACCTTCCCCCACTGTAACTATTAAAACGTATAGTGCTGTTGAAGAAGTAAGTGGGAGTATTGCTACCCTATGGCATTCTTTCTCAGCACCTCATTGAATGAAATGTTGGAACTTAAATATGGCAAAAATACGTATTATCATATATTCTTAGTATTTCTATCAGTTTTTTTCTTTTTACAATAGTAATATATAGGCAGTCCAATCAAAGTCAATCCAATTCCAAACATAGCACTGAGAAAGGAATCCATAATGGTAGCAAACATGAGATAGCATCCACCGATTATACCTATAGCAGGAATTACTGGATATAGTGGAACATGATATAACTTAGGGTTTCTTGTAATCCTTTTCCTTAAAACAAACAAACCAAAAACACCTAATGTAAAAAAAATCCATATTACAAATATAGTTAAATCTGTAAGCGAATTAAATGACCCGCTTAGAACAAATATAATAGTAATTATACCTTGAAAAATTAAGGCGTTAATTGGAGTACGAAGTTTTGGATGAATAGCTCCTAAAACTTCTCCCATGGGTAATTCTCTCTTTTGTCCCATAGCGAGGGCGATTCTAGTACCACATACCATTTGAGCATTTAAAGCTCCAAATACTGAAACCATCATACCTGCAGTAATAAAGGCAGTAGCTCCGCTTCCAAAAAGTTTAACTGATACATCCACTCCTACCTTATCTGAAGACATAATTTGGGCTGCAGGAAGTACATTGAAAATAGCTGTGTTGAATAATGCATATACAACTATAACAAACAATACACCAGTAATAATGGATATTGGCAAATTCTTTTCGGAATTTTCCATTTCAGATCCTAATGTACAGGTATTAATCCAGCCATCATAAGCCCATAGTACACCAAGGAGTGCAACGCCAATACCTGCACTTTGTGTGACTCCTACGTTGGCAAAACTTATGTCATGTGCCGTACCATTGGCCAAGCCAAAAATAATAATAGCTGCAATAGGAACCAATTTGACAACTGTGGCAATTGTCTGAAGCCAAACTCCCCATTTGGTTGCAATAGCGTTAACAATTACAATAAAAACAATTAATCCAACAGCAAGTGCCTTTTGCTGTATGCCATTCATTGGAATGAAGTATGTTGCAAAGGTAGCAACAGCAATAGCCATTGCAGCAGATCCACCTGGACTGGAGATAATAGCTTCTACCCAGCCATATAGAAAACCAAATACTTCACCGTATATTTCAGATAGGTAAGTATATAGGCCCCCAAGTTTGGGAATATAAGCTGCTATTTCTGAAATAGACAAAGCAGAACAAATTGTAATTAATCCACCAACAATCCATATTGTTAATGCACCACCAGGAGAGCCTGTGTTTTTTAAAACAACTGAAGGTTTCATGAATATACCTGAACCAATTACAAAACCAATTACGAATATAATACCTTCAAATAACCTTATATTTCTCTTTAACTGTGTTTGTTGAGGCATTAAAACCCCTCCTCCATATTTAGATTATTGTAAGTTTGAAGAGATATTGTTAAAACAATAATACATAGTTCCTTCTTCAAAGTTATTGTAACTAGATAACTTTGAAGAAGTTTTTCTATTGAATAATAATCTAATCCAAAAGTAAATGGAATCAATTATAAAATCTATTGAGAATACAATAACTTTGCATTTATCTTTAGTTTTATTTGTTTAGGCATTAAATTCCAAGTACCTCCTCAGGTGTCTTATATGCCCTGTTTTGCTTCTTTCCAGTTTCTTCGAGTGTTAAATCTCCAAAATAGAAACAAAGCCCCTTTCTTAATAAATTATTTTCAATAAGTGCTTGCTTATATCCCTTATTAGCAATTTCAAGTGCATATGGCAGTGTTGAACTGGTTAGTGCATCTGTAGCTGTCTTTGAAAATGCAGAAGGAATATTATCAACACAATAATGCATAATACCTTCCTCAAAATAAACAGGATTTTCATGAGAAGTTGACCTACAAGTTTCAATGGCTCCTCCATCATCACAAGATACATCTACTATTAAAGATCCCGGTTTCATGTATTTAAGCATTTTCCTTGTAATTAGATGGTCTTTTCTCCATTTTGGCCATAAAACACAATTTATTAGTACATCGCTTTTTTTCAAACATTCAATAATGTTGTTTTCATTGGAATATAAAAACTGCACATTTGACGGTAGTTTTGTTTTAGCCTGCTCCAATTTATCAAAACTAATATCTAGTAATGTAACATTATTTTCAAAACCTGCAGCTAATTCTGCAGCACCAATACCTGCGTAACCACTTCCTACTACAGTAATCTCTGGAGTGGGTATTCCATACACTTTTGAAAGCATAATTCCATTTCCACCGTGTATCTTCTGCGAGAACTGGCAAGCTGCCATAAACCCTCCCTTTCCTGCAATTTCACTCATTGGTCTAAGTAGTGGAAATTTTTTATTTTCATCTTCAATATCCTCATATGAAATTCCAATAGCTTTGCTTTTCAAAAATGCATTAGTTTGTTCTACATGAGCATTGGAATGTATATAGGTAAAAATAATTAGTCCTTCCCTTAAATATTTGAACTCCTCTGGTAAAATCTCCTTTACCTTATAAACCATATCTGCTCTTTTAAAAAGCTCATCTTTGTCCACAAGTTCTGCTCCTGCTCCCACATATTTCTTATCTTCTATGCTGCTGCCAACTCCTGCACCATATTCAATCAGTACTGTATGATTGTGTCTTTTTAATTCTCTAACCCCAGCAGGAGTTATTGCAACCCTGTATTCATTATCTTTAATTTCTTTTGGAATACCTATAATCATATTAACATCATCCCCCAAACAATTAATTTTTTAATTAAATCATAAAAGCACATCTTTCAAAGTAAAATAGTAATTTTAACTTAGCCCCCTTTGTATAAGCTTTACTTATATAAATAGCAAAACTTATACCAACTTCTTTTATAACCCTTAATTTTCCTGTAAACACTGGCTTTTTTAAAATATTGATTAAGATAAATATAAAAGTTCTGCCTAAAATTAAGCGGAACTTTTACATAAAAGCTTTGAATTTTGAACTTACAATATGATGAATTTTGGGCATGTATGCTAACTTTTCATCTATTTATTAGCTAATTTATACTTTTTGATTTTGTATTGAAGTGTTTGTCTAGGAATTTTCAATAGTTTTGCAGATTTTGTTATATTCCCATTACTAATTTTCATTGCGCTTTTTATTTTTTCTTTTTCAAAAAAATTCATTGTTTCGCTGAAAGTTCCTTCTTCTGATTTATAATTATTTAAATCATCATAATTATTTAAATCACTAAAATATATTGGCAAATGTTTAATATCAATATAACCATCTGATATTAAATTTATTGATGATTCTATTACATGCTGAAGCTCTCTAATATTACCAGGCCAATCATATTGGTATAATAACTTTCCCACGTTATTTGTTATACCTGCTACCTTCTTGTTAAAAATTTTATTATAATAATTTAGAAAATAGTTTATTAACAATGGGATATCTTCTTTCCTATCCCTGAGGGGTATAAGTTTTATTGTTATCACACCTAACCTATAAAATAGATCTTTCCTTATGTGCCTCTTATTTAATGCGGTTTTAGGATCCTCATTCATAGCCGCCATTATACGAACATTTACCTTTTTATCTTTTATATCTCCTATTCTCCTTATACAACCATCTTGTAAGACTCTTAAAAGTTTTGTTTGTAAATGAAGCGGCATTGAATTTATTTCATCTAGAAAAAGAGTTCCTCCGTCTGCTTGCTCAAACAAACCAGATTTATTAGTAGCACCTGTATATGCGCCTTGTGTTGTGCCAAAAAATGTTGATTCGAAGAGAGTTTCTGGAATGGCAGCACAATTTTGTACTACAAAAGGTTTATTTGAATTTTTTGAAAAATTATGTATAGACTGAACGAATAATTCTTTGCCTGTACCAGTTTCACCATATACTAAAACTGAAGATGGTGAATCAGCTATTAGTTTACCTTTTTTGATATTTTCAATCATTTTATCATTAACAGTAATAATATCATCAAATGAATATTTAAGTTCTTCTTTTGATATTTTCATGTATTTATGCTTGTTTATGTTATTTAATAAACTAACGTTTTCAATATCTTTTATACTAGTAATGTCTTTTGAAAGTTCAACAGTACCAACTATTTTACCACTTCTTATAATAGGTATGGTGAGGTTTTCTGTGAAGTAAGGGTTACCATTATTATCATAAAGTTTTTGACCCTCCTTATAGATGGGTTTAGATTTTTTTATGCACTGAAAGACTGTACTAGTCTCTTGTGATAAAGAAGGATATGCTTCTAAAATATTCTTATCTATAATATTATCATATGTATTACCTTTATCATTACCAAATCTCGGATTATATCTAACTAAATATACGATTTTACCGTTAGAATCTGTTATACTCAATGAGTCTATACTATTAAAGTTCGTATTGAATGCTATTTTATTAGACATTTTATCCCACCCCATTTAAAATTTTGTGCTTATATTAAATTATATCATAAAGATTGAATATTCATACATATTCCATAATATTTACCATTATTGTAAAATTAGCAGCAATATGGGGTAATATCACATAGCCATCAAGTTAAGAGAATTCTATAAAAATAAAGTCCCCCAACGGTAAAAAATATTTAGCAAACTAAAATGTGGAAAAGTATTGAATTTACATATGTATATACATTATAATATAAATGTTGAAGTTATAAAATTTATATTATTAGAGGTGAATATTTATGTAGGACGTTATTATTGGCGTAAATATTCTGTAGTATTATACAAAAAATATAAAAAGTTAGTTATTTAAAAAGATTAAAAAATAAATAGCTATTTAAGAAAGTGATGTGAATTAAATGAGTAGTATTTCGCGAAGGATTGAAAAATTGCCAGTTACACCCATGCTTTGGACAGTGCTGTTTTTGTCAGGCATCGGATGGATGTTTGATGCCATGGATCAAGGCATGATGGCTGGTGTAATGGCTTCAATTGGCAAGTCATGGAAGCTTACTCCTGCCGATTTAGGCTTACTCGGAAGTGCTTCAGCAGTGGGAATGGCTATTGGTGCCGCTGTAGCTGGAATGGTCGCTGACAAATATGGTAGAAGAACAGTTGTTACATTTACCCTTGTTCTATATGGATTAGCCAGTGCTGTATCCGGTATTTCTCCTAACTTTAGTATATTATTGTTGCTGCGATTTTTAACTGGATTAGGGCTAGGTGGAGAGCTGCCAGCAGCATCTACTTTGGTTAGTGAATTTTCACCTGCTAAATCCCGCGGTAGGATGGTTGTTTTGTTAGAAAGTTTCTGGGCTTGGGGATGGATTGCTGCAGCTTTAATTGCTTACCTTTTGATACCGATATATGGATGGCGTATTGGATTTTTCTTAGGAGGAATACCAGCACTGTATGCAGCCTATCTAAGAAGAAATATTCCAGAATCTCCTCGATACTTGGAACAGAAAGGACGTTTGGAAGAAGCAGATGGAATTGTACGTAAAATGGAACAACAAGCTGGAATAATTAATAATGAAATAGCTGTAACCGATTTGCCCAAAAATAAAAAAATGAGTAGTATCACTCTTGCTGATTTATGGTCCAAAGCCTATTTTAGGCGTACCATTGTTCTGTGGGTTCTATGGTTAGGTATTAATTTTGGATATTATGGTTTTGTTTTATGGACTCCAACCTTGCTTGTTGGCAAAGGATTCAGCTTAGTAAAGGGATTCGAATTTACATTAATCATGAGCATTGCTCAGCTGCCTGGATATTACAGTGCAGCCTATCTAATAGAAAAGATTGGACGTAAAGTAGTTCTAGTGGTCTACCTAATAGGTACTTCCTTATCAGCATATTTATTTGGTCAAGCAACATCTTCAGTTACTGTGCTTGTTTTTGGATGCCTACTTTACTTTTTCAGTCTAGGAGCTTGGGGCGCAGTGTACGCTTATACACCGGAAGTTTATCCTACACGTGTTAGAGGCAGTGGAGCCGGTTGGGCAGCTGCAATTGGCCGAATTGGTGCCATCGCTGCTCCTTACATAGTTGGATTGGTATATGAAACTAAAGGTAAACAAGTTGGCTTTACTTATGTCTTTCTTATGCTAACTATAGTGTTCGCAGTAGTTGCAGTAGTAGTTGCTCTAGTTGGTATTGAAACTAAAGGTCGAACTCTTGATGAAATCAATGTGTCTTAACTCTATCTTTTATTATGAAATCTCTTTTCTTGCTATTAAAGAAGTCCAAATCATAGATTTGGGCTTCTCTGCTTAACTGGTGGATAGAGATACATTTAAATATGTTTCCATATATTTAAAGCTATTATTATTTACATACATCAACCCATGTGCCAGAAGTTACCTTTGATAGTTCTCCTGGGGTAATTTTTACAGCAGAGTTACGTGATCCAGCAGCAGGATATACATATTCAAATTTTTTAAGTGATTCATCAAGATAAGTGTCCATTTGAGTTTTTAATCCAAATGGACAAACTCCTCCTACTGGATGCCCAGTAGATTCAAGTACTTCATCAGCGCTTAGCATCGTGGCTTTTGTGTGAAAATAATCTTTAAATTTTCTATTGTCAATTCTTGCATCGCCTTCTGATAATATAAGTATATTTCTATCTTTTAATTTAAAGGCCATAGTTTTAGCTATTAAAGCAGGCTCAACTCCAAGAGCGTTAGCTGCTAATTCAACGGTAGCAGTACTTTGACCCATTTCGATTATTTCAAGGGATAAATTGTTATCTTTGAAATACTGTTGTACACTTTCTAAACTCATCAAATCACTCCCAATTATGTATATTGATAAAATAATTATTAAAATTAAGTATAAATAAGTGTCTAACTTTTTACAAGGTAAATATTGTATGAAAATATAATTTTTAAATTTCCATCTCTTATAGGGAACTATTTTACCACCTATGGATTACCCGTGCCTTTAATTTTCCATCCATTTGCATATTTTTTCAACGTTACAAACGTACCATCTTTACTATTATCATTATTAAACCAAGCAGTATCAACTGCCACTTCTGTTCTATTGCCAACATTTTTTATGTCTAAGTGATTTTCAGAATCTTTAAGAATAAAGGATGTTGGCCTAATGCTTGCCATACCTTCAACCATAGAGTTCATTTTAGTGAATTTTAGATTATAAAGAAGATCTTCCCGAGCCTTTCCTTGATCTATTCCAAGGTTATGTGTAAGAGAATCAAGCATTACAGTTGGAGCTAAACACTCGTAAGCTCTTGTCTTATCACCATTATTAATAGCTTTAAAATATGCTTTTACTACATCCACTGGATCAAGTGAAGCAATGTCTTTATTTTTCCCAAGTTCAGTAAACAAACCCTTTTTCTCAACCCAATCTTCAAAATCTAATCTTGTAATATCCTTTAAATAACGTTTCTTCACAGAAGGGCCAATTTCAAATTGATTAAAAGCTAACCAGGCACCAACTACATTTTGATTATTAACCAATAATACCAGATTAGAAGGATATTTACTGAGATCTGAAACATTAGGAAGTCCATCAACTAAAGAATATCTCCATACATCAACAGTTGTTCCTTTTAACGGTATCAAGTCGAGTCCTACATCTTTTGAAAACTCATTTGCTAGCTGCCAAAATAGTCCTGTAGGATATTCACCTGGACTCACATTCCATGACTTAGGAACATCAACTTTAAATTTATGTGGATTTTTTTGAACTTTTAAATCATAAAATTTTAAGAATGCTTGTGGAGAAATGTCTGACTTAACAGCGTTTGTACTTTTATCTGATTTACCACATCCAGATAGTAACATCATAAAAATTATTATGAACAAAAAAATTTTTTTCATAAACAACCTCTCTATTATTTATATAATTACAGCAAAATATTTAGTTGCAATTGAATTAGCGGATATACATTTGAAAATGAATTGTATACTGGAATCAACATCCAACATTATGAATAATTTTATTAGCTTTTTCTATTTCTTTCGATTCGATATATATTTCATAGTATTCATTTCCACTTTTCCTTCCATTGTGTCTTATTATTTTAGTCTTTACTTTAATACCATTGCTAATAAGCTTATATTTTATCATACAATATTTTTCTACTGTTGTAGCGAAAAAGACCATTTCCCAATTATTCCTCTTCAAATATTGAAAAAGGTTTTTTAACAAAAAATATCACTTCCTCTACTATTATTTGGAGTTTATTATATCATCTATATGCTTATTATATCTAACTTATATGTATTCATCAATTAGAGTATAGGTCAATTATTTATCCGATAACTACCTACTCTAATACTCCCACTTTTTCAAGTGGAAGTATTAGAGTAGGTACGTCCCTGGATAACGAGTTCTAAGCATCAGGTGGAGTCAAAATTCCATCTGATGCCAAGAACTCTGTTTATATTTAAATAGTAAAAATAAAAACTTCACTTTGATTAAAAACTTACTTTATCAAAGTGAAATTTTTTTGCTTCAGTCAATAGTGTTAAATTTTAATATATTTTATTTGCCAGTAGCAGCAGAAATCATTGCCTTCACATTTTCTATCTTTGCATTTGCAGGTATATCACAACCAGATGATAGAATGAATCCCGGACCCATATCTTTTATTAGGCGAGAGCTGTAATCATATACCTCATCAGGAGTTCCAAGAACAAATTTTGAAGCTTGAACATCTCCTTTAATACACATACGATCTCCTAGTTTTTCTTTAATTTTATAAATATCTGTAGTACCATCTGTTTCAAATACACAAGTACCTTTTGGAAATTCTTTAAAATAGTCAAGCCCTCGCTCCCAATTGGAATCAGCATGGAAACTTGCAGCTGCTCCTGTTTCTATTATAGCATCAGTTATCTTTTTAAGGTTTTTCCATACAAATCTTTCCCAAAGTTTAGGATTATAGAAATCAGGACATCCTCGACCCATAGCTATGAATATACCTAAAGGATCAACAGCATTTTTAACAGCTTGTTTCATTGCTTTAATGTTTGCATCAGTAATTATGTCCATTACTTCTTCTACCTTTTCAGGCATCTTTCTTATATCCATCATAAATTTTGATAGTGTACGGCCTACACTTAAGTAATCAATAGGATGTACTATTTGAACTGCACCGTAAAGAGGATATCCCTCATCATTTATATTTTTCATATACTGTGGACATTTAGTTATTACTTCATTTAATACATCTAAATCTAAGTTTATTTTTGAAGCAAAATAATCATCTCTAAAAGCTTCAAATCCTTTATTTATTATAGTATCATAATCATCCGTGGTCATCAATTGACGCTCATCAACCTGCCACAGCATATTATCTGGAAGTTCACGTCCAGGAAGCTTCATATTCGAAAAAGATGTAGTTCCCATAGTTGATGCGAAACAAAATGAAGCCGGTGCTGCATCAACATCTCCAAACATTTTCATTCCTTTTAATATAACCCTATTTGACAAGTCTAAATCTGCCACAAAATCAGACATTTTTACACCAGTTAACTTTGGAAAAATACAAATTCCAAATGGAACAACAGGTGTCCTATCAGTCTTCTCCAACTTAATTGCCTTTTTAACTCTGTTTAAACGTTCATTATATAATTCTTTTGCAGTTTTCATATTAATTTACCCCCATAGCTTTTTTACAGAAATCAACTGTCTGCTGTGCATCTTTACAAACTAAGTCTGCACCCATGTATTTTCCTGCATTTTCGTCTACAGGACCACCTCCAACTAGGATCTTCAAATCCTTTCTAAGCCCTGCATCTTCTATTTCCTTTATACATTGTTTTACATTATCAAAACAAGTAGTCAAAAGACATGATATTCCTATTACTTTAGGCTTATATTGTTTTATAGCTTCAATATATTTTGCTGTAGGTACATCAACACCTAAATCCTTTACATCAAAGCCGTTACTTTTCATTACAGTAGTTACTATATTTTTTCCTATATCGTGTATATCATCGTAAATAGTTCCCATTACAAATATGCCGTTATTTGGTCCTGAAGATTCTCCCAATCCTCCAATAATTTCAGAAGCTTCATTAAACACTTCAGCTGACATAATGAGTTCAGATAAAAAATATTCCTTTTTTTCAAATCTATTTCCTACAATCCCCATTCCCTCTTGTAAATCTGCTATAATGTCTAATACTGGTGTTCCATTTTCTTTTTGTGCCTTTACTTCTGATAATACAACGTCTTCATCTAAGTCTGCCATTGCATCAATTAATTTTTTACTCATTTTCATATCCTCCCTTTAATACAAAATAAAAAATTGTGTTAATTTGTACTAATGTTAGAATAACATATGTATTGTGGAAATTCAGCTTACATAATGACTGAATTTGATACATTTATTTATACACTGTGAGTACTTTTATTAGACATTATTTTTAGTCAAAAAAT
Source organism: Clostridium sp. AWRP (assembly GCF_004006395.2). NCBI lineage: Bacteria > Bacillati > Bacillota > Clostridia > Eubacteriales > Clostridiaceae > Clostridium > Clostridium sp. AWRP. Next base: position 2,342,431 of record NZ_CP029758.2, read on the forward strand.
ATGCAATTCACACTATACTGTGTAAATTGCAATTACATTTAAACTTATTTAGTCTTTGAAATTTCTGTTAATGTTTGAGCACTTGCTGTAATCTCTTCTAATGTGGCAGTCATCTCTTGAGTAGAGGCAGCTTGTCCTTCAGAAATAGATTGTGCGTCACTTATTACTTTGAAAATATTTCTAATATATTTATTTGTCTCTGACAAAGATTGTGAAACTTTTTCTGATGATTGGTTACTTAATTGAGCTAATTTTCTTATTTCGTTTGCGACAACTGAAAAGCCTTTTCCATATTCGCCAGACCTAGCAGCTTCTATAGATGCATTAAGTCCTAATAAATTTGACTTGGAAGCTAAATTTGTTATCATAGCAATGATTTGATTACTTTCTTCTATTTGCTTTTTTGCTTGCTTTGTAATTTCTAATATATTAGTTATTACATTTAGCAGTTTTTCTGAACCAGCACTAATTTCCTCAATACTCGCACTAGTTTCTTCAAGTGATGCAAATAGATTTTCTGATGCTTCTTCAACTTTAATCTCATTACTTAAACTTTTCCCTATGCCAACCCCACCTATGACATTTCCGTCAGAATCTTTTATTGGATATGAAACTCCCTTAAATGGAACACCATAGAATTCTTTAGAAATTGTTGAACTATATGTCTTTCCATCTTTAATTGCTTCATATAAAGGCTCACCAGGTGATAATTTATCTCCTACATTAACTTTTATATCGAGTGTATCACCTGCTCTATAATATAGAACTTTCGTAGTGTCCGCAACAGACACTGCTATATCATCCAACAACATATCTTTAAGAACAGGAACCACTTTTAAAAATGCATTAATAATTTCTTCTTTTTTCATAATTATATCCTCTTTTTCTATAGTAAATTACAAGATAATTTAACACTAGATATGAAGTGCAGCCTGGAATGATTGGTTAACAGCTGTGCCGATTGTACCAACTTTTTGACAGTCGCCAACTATATAAATATTGGTTTCAGGAGCACAGTGGCGAAGTTTTTCTACAGTATCTGTTCTTGGACGCATTCCCATAGCAAGCAGTACCGTATCTGCTTCATACATAGCAGCCTTTCCAGTTTCAATGTTGTCACAGATAACTTTAGTATCACAAATTTCTTTAAGGCGATTTAAATATTTTACAGGAATACCTTTGTCTTTAAGTATAGTCTGAAATTCCTTAGCACTTGTGCCTGAACTTTTTATTAGCTTGGAAAAGCTCTTTTTTTGATCTTCCATTTCGATAACGATTACATCTTTTCCTTCATCATGGAATTCAATTGCAGCTTCAATACCAACAGCACCAGCACCTACAATAACAATTTTATCTCCAACAAGATTTTTGTCAGATTCAGCATCGATGGCCCAGTGTACATGCTTTTTATTGATTCCCGGAATACTCAAAGGAATGATAGGATCTGAACCAACTGCAATTATAATTGCATCATAATTCTGGGCATCAAGCATATCCTGTGTTGCAGTTGTATTAAATAAAATTTTTGCACCTGCAGCTTCACACTGTGCAGCTGTGTGCTTAAGCCATTTTAAATAATCCTGGCAATCAACTTTAAATGGAGGAAGCGCAGCTCCTTGTACATTACCACCAAGTGAACCTGATTTTTCATAAAGAGTTACATTGTGTCCACGATCAAGTAATGTCTGCATTGCCTGGATTCCACCAGGACCTCCTCCTATTACAGCAACTTTCTTCTTAATAGGTGATTTTGGGATAATACCATCTCTAAGTTCACTTGTCATTCCTGAAATAGGGTTAACAGCACAATAGATTGGTTTAGGAATAAAAAGATGTTTTGTACAAGTATCACAGCGTAAACATGGACGCCTGTCTTCAGGGTGGTTTTCAGCATACTTCCTAGGCATATCAGGATCTGCCATAAGTGGACGACACATAGCAACGAAATCAGCCCATCCATTAGCAATGATTTTTTCAGCATCTTCAATACTTGTAATAGAACCTACTGTAGTTACGAGAAGATCAGGATAAGCCTTCTTTACATCCCGTGCAAAATGAACATTAAAGCAGCGATCCATCATATAGTTTTGGCACCAGTTACGGTAATATTTCATATTGAAGTCACTGTGAAGTCCAGCAGAAACGTGAAGAATATCAATATGATCCTTTAATAATCCGATAAGTTCAAGTGTTTCTTTAAAATGCATACCTTTTTCTGCAATTTCATCAGCAGAAATACGAAATTCAATTACGAAGTCCTCGCCAACTTTTCTGCGGATAGCATCACATACTTCAATAGCAAAACGTGCCCTGTTCTCAATTGAACCGCCATATTCATCTGTTCTATGATTGTAAAGCGGGCTGGTAAACTGTGAAATAAGGTTACCATGTCCACCATGGACAAGACAGATATCCATTCCTGATCTTTTCATACGCGCAGCAGCATTGGCGTATTTTTCAACAGTTTGTACAATTTTTTCATGTGTCATTTCAATTGCAGGGATAGGATCTCTTCCAAATGCTGCAGAACGTGCAGCTTCATTTGAAGAAATATTCGGTGATGAGCTGTAAGGAGCATGCCCCACAGTTTCAAAAGCCGTATTTTCACCATTGTGATTAATCTCCAAAGAAGCGTGGCAGCCATACTGTTTGCCCATATCAGCATATAATGTTAACGGGAAAATACATCTGTCATCCTTAAGATCAAGCTGAAAAGCTTCATCTTTAGATTCTGTAATATCAATAGAACAGTTGCCCACATACAATGTGCATACCCCACCACGTGCAAACATACGGAACCAGTCTACAAATTCCGGTGTAACTAGGCCATTAGTACTGGCAAGATTAGGAGATGGTGGTGCAAGAACGATACGGTTTTTAAAATCTATTCCTCGTATTCTAATAGGTGAGAATACATGTTCAAATTTTGATCTCATTACATTCATCCTTTCTGTTTTAAATTTTTGCATTTCATGTTTTTACATGGTATCAATATTTAACCAACTATATTTTAATAATAATCTAATTCATTTTAAGTTTAAAGACACATTATGAATAGATTTTATATGTCATAATACACACTATGCACATTAAAAAAAGTATTTAACACATAAAATAGTGAATTTTATGTGTTAAATACTTATATCATACGCATTTCTACAATATATTTGACAAAGCTATTAATATTCCAATTTTAGCATGGTCAAAAGTAAGTCCACCCTGCAGATAACCTATATAAGGCTCTCTTATAGGTGCATCTGCAGACAACTCTATGGAAGCTCCCTGTATAAAAGCTCCAGCAGCCATTATGACCTGATCTGAATATCCAGGCATATCCCAAGGTTCACACTGAGCAAAAGAATCTACAGGAGATCCCTTTTGAATTCCTCGGCAGAAATTTATAAGCTTTTCCTTGTCGTTAAACTTAATAGACTGTATTATATCGCTTCTTTTATCCGTATATTTAGGCAGTACTTCAAATCCTGCAAGTTCCATTATTCTAGAACAGAATATAGCTCCCTTTAGTGCTTCTATGGCAACATGAGGTGCAAAAAATAATCCTTCATATAAAAGTCTCATAACTCCAAAAGTAGAACCACATTCTCCACCTATTCCAGGTACAGTTAGCCTGTAAGACGCTTTTGTAACACAGTCTTTCTTTCCTGCTATATACCCACCAGTTGGTGCTATTCCACCACCTATGTTTTTTATAAGCGAACCTGCTACTAAATCAGCTCCTACATCTGTAGGTTCTATGGTATCTATGAATTCACCATAACAATTATCTACAAAACATATTACATTAGGATTTATACCTTTAACAAAATCTATAATTTCTTTGATCTCAGATATAAGAAGAGATTTTCTCCAGCCATAACCTGTAGATCTCTGTATATGTACCAATTTTATTGTATGATTATTTTTTAGATGCTTTTTTATGTCCTCAAAATTTATTTTGTTATCATCAGTTAAATTTACCTGTTCATAATTTACTCCATATTCTTTAAGAGAACCTGATCCCTTGTTTTCTATGCCAATTACTTCATGGAGGGTGTCATAGGGATCACCGCATACTGAAAGCATAGTATCTCCTGGACGTAAGTTTCCGAAAAGTGCACAGCCAAGAGCATGAGTTCCATTTACAAAATGAGGCCTTACAAGGGCACTTTCTGAATTGAATATTCTAGCATAGACTTTGTCCAATGAATCTCTACCTATATCTCCATATCCATATCCAGATGAATTTGTAAAATGAGATTCACTTATTCCCTCTTCTTGCAGTGCATTTAAAACTTTTAATTGATTGAATTCCCTTATTTCATCGTAGTATTGAAATTGGTCTTTCACATCATTTAAAGCTCTTTCATATAAATCAATTACCTTGTCGCTTATTTTATATTTATCTTTAAGTGCTTTTTTTGTTATATTTAGCAAAAATATTACCTCCTAAATGTATGTACTAAATGTCATATTAACATATAAAAAAGGAATAGACAAATGTCCATTCCCTTATATCTCGTTTCCCGAAAAGTTATTAAATAAAATGGTCTTTATAGGTGTCATAGTTGAAATTGCATGTTTATATACCATCATTTGTTTACCATCACAATCCATTATAACAGTAAAGTTGTCAAAACCCTTTACATTTCCTTTAATTTGAAATCCATTTGTTAAGTATATAGTAACTGGAATTTTATTTTTCCTTGCCCCATTTAAAAATATGTCCTGTAAGTTATTAGCTGTTTTACTCATAGTTCTCACCCTCCGTAACTTTTATTTATATTCATACAATATAATGAATTTAAATTTTCATTATATTAAAGACGTGTATTATATGTTCTATAATGTCTTCGTCGCAGCTAAAATTATCCTTATTTATCCAAATTACCCTTTTATCTTTTCTAAACCAGGTTAACTGCCTTTTGGCATAATTTCGGCTTCCTTTTTTTACTAAATAGATAGCTTCATCTAAGGTAGAATTTCCATTTAAATAATCTAAAATTTCCTTATAGCCTATACCCTTCATGGATTGCATATCAGAGGTATATCCCATAGACTTTAGCATTTTAACTTCATCTATGAGTCCGTTTTCCATCATTAAATCTACCCTCTTATTTATTCTATCATATAATTTAGTACGGTTCATAGTGAGTACAAAATAATATATGTTATAAGGTATGTCATATAAATTGGTATTTGCATTGTTCTCACTTATAGTTTTACCTGTAAGTTTATACACTTCCAGGGCACGTATGACTCTTTTTAAGTCATTTGGATATAATCTTTTGTAAGAATCTATGTCTACCTCTTTCAAAAGGGAATGTACGTATCCCTTCCCCTTTTCTTCTGCCAAATTTTCCAGGTATTCTCTATAACTTTTGTCTGTTTTTGCATCTGTAAAATTGTAATTTAAAATGAGAGAATTTATATAAAGGCCAGTACCACCTACTACCATAGGAAGTTTACTTTTTTTACATATTTCATCTATTGCATTTTCAGCTAAGACTTTGTATTCAGATACGTTGAAATTCTTATCTGGCTCAATAAAATCTATTAAGTGATGGGTAATACCCTGCATTTCATCTTCTGTAACTTTAGCAGAACCTATATCCATATACTTATATATTTGCATGGAATCTGCAGATATTATTTCGCCTTTTAATTTTTTAGCAAGTTCTATAGATATATGTGTTTTCCCAACTGCAGTTGGTCCCGAAAGTATAAATAAATTTTTCATTTCTCTCCTCACTGTATTCTTTTGAATTTTTTCTCCAGGTCATTTAATGTAAGTTTTATTATAGTAGGCCTTCCGTGTGGACAGTTAAATGGGTCATCTATAAATCGCAGTTCTTCAATTAAATGATTCATCTCTATTTCTGAAATGCTGGCATTTGCCTTTATGGCAGCTTTGCAGGCAAGGGTTGCAAGTGAAAGATATTTAACTTCCCAGGTATTGCCTGATCCCATATTTTTTAAATTATCTAATATATCCATAAATAAATTTTTCATATCGGGTTTCCCAAGTATCATAGGTACTTCTCTTATACTTATTGTATTATTTCCAAATAATTCTATATTAAAACCAGTTTTTTTAAATAAATCTCTGTTTTCTATAAAACAATTATAATCTTTAATTGTAAGTTCCATTACTACAGGAGTTATTAAAACTTGAGATAATACCATACCCTTTTGTATACTCTTTTTATATTTTTCAAAGAGAATTTTTTCATGGGCTGCATGCTGATCTATCATATAAAGGTTACTGTTATCTTCTGCTATTATATAAGTACTATGAAATTGTCCTATTATCCTAAGTGGTGGAAATTTAGCAACGCTAGTTTCTTCTGGTTTATTTTTATTTTCTTTAGCAGTAAAAGATGCCTTAGGTTCTTTTATAAATTCATTTTTATTTGGGCTTTCCTTACTTTCTTTAAATAAGCCAGGCTCATTTTTTTCTATATAAATCCCCTCATTTGGAGATTTCAAATCTATTGGTATTTGAATTTCCTTAATTTCGGCTTCAGTTTTTTTGGGTTTTAAATCATCTTCCTTTAAATCAATGGTAAAGGAATCCTTTAAACTTTCCCTTAAAGCTTCATGAATTGCATCAAATACAAATTTAAATACCATTCTGGAATCGCTGAATTTAACTTCCCATTTGGCTGGATGCACATTTACATCTACAAATTCAGGAAATATATCTATGAATAATATAAAAAAAGGAAATTTATTTATGGTTAAGAATGATTTAAAAGCCTGCTCTGCAGCGGAAGTTATGGATTTATTTCTAACATACCTTTTATTTATGAATATACTTTGGTTATTTCTGCTTCCCCTGCTTATTTCGGAGTTACCTATGTATCCACAAATTGATATAATATCGCTGTGCTTTTCCACAGGAATTATGTTTTCATATATATTTTTCCCATATACGCATCGTATAACATCCATCACTTTTCCTGTACCATAAGTTGTAAGAGTCTTTTTCCCATTTTTAAAAAATTTAAAGGATATATCTGGATTAGAAAGAGAAAGTCTTGTTACTATGTCAGATATACCTGCGGCTTCCCTACTTGGGGATTTTAAGAATTTTTTTCTGGCAGGTACATTGAAAAACAAATCCTCTACTAGAATTGTAGTCCCTTTGTTACAGCCAACTTCTTGAGTTTTCCTTAGCACTCCACCACTTATAATTATTTCATTTCCCACATCAAAGCCTTCTGCTTTACTTTTAAGTATGGTATTTGATACGGAAGCTATGCTGCATAGAGCTTCTCCACGAAATCCTAAAGTACTTATTTTATCTAAATCTTCTACAGTGCTTATTTTACTTGTGGCATGAGGCATAAAGGCTTTTTTTATATCCAAAGGGTGTATCCCCCATCCATCATCTATTATTTTTATGGATTTCTCTCCACCTTCTTCTATTTCTACAGTTATGTTCTTAGCTCCAGAGTCTATGCTGTTTTCAAGAAGTTCTTTTATTACAGATGAAGGACCTTCAACTACTTCTCCAGCGGCAATTTTATTTGAAGTATTTTCATCAAGTAAATTTATTCTTTTCATCATACATCATTCCTTATGACTAAGTTTTATCTTATGGACTTTGCTCTTCTTATTATATCATAAAGTTTATTAAATCCGTCCATAGGAGTCATGTTTAGTATATCTATATCTGTAATATCTTTTACTAAATTTGTCTTTTCTATATCTGAAAAGCCCAATTGTCTGGTTGGTTCAAGCATAGGAGCTTTTTTCTCATTTATTGAATGCTCTACATCTAATGCAATTTCAGAATCAGCACCTTTATTTTCTTTTAGCTTTTTACTTTCAAGACTATTTAATATTTCTCCTGCTCTTTTTAAAACTTCTTCTGGAAGTCCTGCAAGCTTTGCAACTTCTATGCCGTAGGATTGGTCGGCTCCTCCTCTTATAATTTTTCTCAAAAAAACTATATTATCCTCCATTTCTTTAACGGATACACAGTAATTTTTGACTCCATTTATCTTACCTTCTAATTTAGTTAGTTCATGATAATGGGTCGCAAATAAGGTTTTACATTTTAGCTTGCTGTTTTTACATATATATTCTATTACCGACCAGGCTATACTAAGACCGTCATAAGTACTTGTTCCACGCCCTACTTCATCCAGTAAAATCAAACTTTTGTTAGTTGCATTTTTAAGTATGTTGGAAACCTCCCACATTTCCACCATAAAAGTACTCTTCCCAGATGCCAGGTCATCTGATGCACCTATCCTTGTAAATATCTTATCGCAAACAGATATAGAAGCATTTTTTGCTGGCACAAAGCTGCCAATTTGGGCCATTATAACAATCAAAGCTATTTGTCTCATGTAGGTAGATTTTCCTGCCATATTAGGTCCTGTTATTAAAAGAAGTTGATTTTGGGAAGTATCTATGTTTATGTCGTTTGATATAAATTCTCCAGAGTCAATCATCTTTTCTACTACAGGATGTCTACCTTCTTCTATAATTATATTATCTGAATTTGTTATTTTAGGTTTACAATAATTATTTTCTATAGCAACTCTTGCAAGGGAGCTTAAGCAATCTACTTCTGAAATTATTTTAGCGGATTTTTGCATTCTATCTACTTCGTCTTCTATTTTATCTCTTACTTCTATAAAGACACTATATTCTAGATTTATAAGTTTTTCTTCTGCACCTAATATTTTATCTTCCATTTCTTTTAATTCAGGGGTTATGTATCTTTCCGCATTTGTAAGAGTTTGTTTTCTTATATATCTACCTTCTGGTACAAGATTTAAATTACTTTTAGTAACCTCGATATAATAACCAAATACTTTATTATAACCTATTTTAAGAGATTTTATTTTAGTAACTTCCCTTTCTGAATTCTCAAGAGAAGCTATCCACTCCTTACCATGAGCCTTTATTTCTTTAAGTTCATCTATGTCACTGTTATATCCTTTTTTTATAAGGTTACCTTCCTTTAAAGATATTGCAGGATTATCTAATATAGATTTATCTAAAAGTGAATATATGTCCTTTAGTTCATCCAAGTTTTCGTACATATCCTTCAATAATTTTGTATGAAAATTAGATAGTATGGATTTTACTTCAGGTATTTTTTCTATAGAGTTTTTTAAAAAATTTAACTCTTTTGCATTTACACTTTTAGAAGATATTTTTCCAACTAATCTCTCAATATCATATATGTTTTTTAAAGCCTCTTTTAAATCTTCATGGTAGGATATGTTATTTGAAATTTCTTCTACAGAATCAAGTCTTTCTTCTATCTTAACCTTATTTATAAGTGGCTGTTCAAGCCATCTTCTAAGCTGTCTTCCTCCCATAGATGTATTTGTTTTATCTATAACCCAGAGGAGAGATCCCTTTTTATTATTTTCCCTTAAGCTTTCTGTAATTTCTAAATTTCTTCTGGAATTTCCATCTATAGTGAGATAATCTACTATATTGTAATAGGAAAATTTATTTATATGAGATAGATCATTCTTTTGAGTTTCCCTTATATATTTTAGTAGGGATCCGCAGCATTTTATAATTTGATTACTATAATTTTCTCCTGTAAAATTTTCAAACTGCTCCTCTAACATATTTCTAGTTTCGTCTGAAAAATAGCTTTCATCCAATTTAGTGAATGAGCCATTAAAAATAGCTTTCATTTTATTCAATATATCAACACTTATAATATCTTGAATTACTAGTTCACTTGGAGAGTATTTTGATATTTCATCTAAAATTGTAGATAAATTAAAAGGAGTGTCCGTACAGTTGAATTCTCCAGTGGACACATCTGCAAAGCACAGTGCAGAAATATTTGTCTTGGTATCTATGTACAAACACGCTATATAATTATTCTTATTTTCTTCTAAAAAAGTAGAGTCTGTATAAGTCCCGGGAGTTACAACCTTAATTATACCCCTTTTAACTATACCTTTTGCTAGAGCGGGATCTTCTAGCTGCTCACATATAGCTATCTTATAACCTTTGTTTATAAGTCTTCCTATATATGAATTTGCGGCATGGTAAGGTATTCCACACATAGGAGCCCTTTCTTTTAAGCCACAGTCTCTACCTGTAAGCACTAATTCTAGTTCCCTAGATGCTATTTTTGCATCTTCAAAAAACATTTCATAAAAATCACCTAATCTAAAAAACAGTATACAGTCTTTATAACTTTCTTTTACTTCCATATACTGCTGCATCATTGGAGTTAATGCCACTTTTCTGTCCTCCTTGCTACTATATTTCCTCACCTAAAAGTGAGAAAGAAGTTGCTTTTGTTATTTTCACTTTAACTAATTTACCTATATCTTTTTTATTGCCTTTAAAGTTTACCAGCTTACCTGATCTTGTTCTGCCTGTAAGTTTTGTATTATCATTTTTACTTGTACCCTCTACTAATATTTCTTCTGTTCTTCCTTCATAAGCTTTGTTTTTTCTAGCAGAAGATTCATTTATAACTTCAACAAGTCTATTAAATCTTTCATGTTTTATATCTTCTGGAATCTGCTCTTCAAAATCATAAGCAGGAGTGCCTTTCCTTTTTGAATATATAAAAGTAAATGCAGAATCATACTGTACTTCTCTTGCAAGATTTAATGTTTCTTCAAAATCCTCTTCTGTCTCACCTGGAAAACCAACTATTATATCTGTAGTAATAGCGGCATCGGGGACTTTTTCTCTTATCTTTTTAACAAGATTTAGATACCCTTCCTTTGAGTAGTTTCTGTTCATTTTTTTTAGAAGAGAAGTTGAACCCGATTGTACTGGAAGATGTATTTGCTCACATACTTTACTGCACTCAGCTACTGCATCTATTACATCTTCAGTTAAATCTTTAGGATGGGATGTCATGAATCTAATTCTTTCAACACCATCTATAGAATTAATTCTCCTCAAAAGATCACTGAAACTTACTTTAGGTTCTAAAGTTTTACCATAGGAATTTACATTTTGTCCAAGGAGGGTTATTTCTTTATAACCTTTTGAAATCAATTCTTTTATTTCCTTTTCAATATCTTCAGGTTTTCTGCTTCTCTCTCTTCCTCTTACATAGGGAACTATACAGTAGGTACAAAAATTATTACATCCATACATTATTGTAACAAAGGCTTTTACATTACTTTCTCTATCTATTGGAAGCCCTTCTACAATTCCGGATTCTTTGTCTTGTATTTCAATTACAGATGTATTTTCCTGCTGAACTCTATTTAAGTATTCAGGAAATTTATAAGAATTATGAGTTCCAAATATTATATCTACAAAAGGAAATCTTTTGATTATATTTTTTGCCATGTCTTTTTGCTGCATCATGCATCCACATATGGCTATTATGAGACTTGGATTTTTAACCTTTAGCTTTTTTAGCATTCCAAGATTTCCATATACTTTTAATTCTGCATTTTCTCTTACACAACAGGTATTGAATATTATTAAGTCCGCAGAAGATCTGTCTTCTGTTCTTTTATATCCTAATTTCTTTAACATGCCAGATAATTTTTCAGAATCCTCTTCGTTCATCTGGCAGCCCCAGGTTTCAATAAAGAAATTTTTAGCTGCCTTTTCTACGTTATTTATCATGTATTATAACCTCCGATAGTCTTAGCTTTACACTGTATTATAACATAATAAGTAATTAAAAATAAACTTTAAGTCATTAAATCTTTTATAAACAGAGTTCTTGACATCAAATGGAGTTTTGATTTTCATAGATCTTTAATTTAAGTGTATAATAAATATATAGAATGAATCTCATATTCAGAATTATACAACAATAAAGTTTTTATTGAAAAAATCTTTCAAAAACTATATTATTGTAATATATCTATTTATAAGGTGGCGATAAATAGATATTTATATGACAAAATATTTACTTAAGGGGGTTTTTTTATGAAAATAAATTTTTCAGAAAGGGCAAATGGTTTAAAAGCATCTGAAATAAGAGAGCTTTTAAAATTAACAGAGATGCCTGAAGTCATTTCTTTTGCCGGAGGATTACCAGCACCGGAATTATTCCCTGTAGACGGAATGAAGAAAGTTACTCAAGAGGTTTTGGAAAAGGATGGACAAGTTGCTTTACAATATAGTACAACAGAAGGTTTTAAGCCTTTAAGAGATATAATCGCAAAGCAGAGAATGTCTCGTGAAGGTGTAAATGTAACTGGAGATGACATAATTGTAACGTCTGGATCTCAAGAGGGAATTGAGTTTTCAGCTAAGATATTTGTAAATGAGGGAGATACTATAATATGTGAAAGCCCAAGTTATTTAGGTGCTATTGGTGCATTTAAAGCTTATCGACCTAATTTTACTGAGATAGAGATGGATGAACATGGTATCATAATAGAAAAATTAGAAGAAGAATTAAAGAAAAATAAAAGAGTTAAAATGATATATACAATTCCAGATTTTCAAAATCCAACAGGAATAACTATGTCAGATGACAGAAGAAAGCGTATTGCAGAGCTTGCTAAAGAATATCAGGTTCCTGTAATTGAAGATAATCCATACGGAGAACTCATTTTTGAAGGCACTACACATCCATCTATAAAAAGTTTTGATAAAGATGGCTGGGTAATATACCTTGGAACATTTTCTAAAACTTTTTGCCCAGGTTTAAGACTTGGTTGGATATGTGCTGCACCTGAAATACTTGAAAAATATATTATTATAAAACAAGGTGTAGACTTGCAGTGTAGTACTTTAGATCAAAGGGCAACTGCACTTTTTATGCAAAAGTATGATTTAAATGAACATGTAGAAGAAATCAAAAAAGTATATGGAAAACGCAGAACGCTTATGCTTGAAAGTATGGATAAATATTTTCCAAAAGAAGTTACACATACAAATCCTTATGGAGGACTTTTCACCTGGGTTTATTTAAAAGAAGGCTTAGATTCTGCTGAAATATTAAAAGAAGCGTTAAAAGAGAATGTTGCCTATGTTCCTGGCGGTCCTTTCTTCCCAAATGGTGGACATAAAAATCACTTTAGATTAAACTACTCTTGTATGTCAGAAGACAAAATCGTTGAAGGAATCAAAAGATTAGGAAAAGTTCTTGCTAAATACTATTAATATATGAATAAAACCTCTCCCTTTGGGTTAAACTTCTTTTAAGGGAGAGGATAATATGTATGATGTAAAAGATTTTAAAAAATTACAAGAGAACAAAAATAAGTTAAGGGCTGATTGTATTGGAGACAGAGGTTATTTTAAAAGTACTTATTATGAAAGTATGTTTCGATTTAAGTCAATGCACATTCCTACAGAAAGCTTAATTAAATAGAAATTTTTAACTTAAATTATCTTTAGCTTGATTAAAATTAATAGTTGGAGGATAAATTATATGAAATTATCAGACAGAATTTTGAATATGCAATTTTCACCTATTCGTAAATTGGCACCTTATGCAGCTGAAGCTAAAAAGAGAGGAATAAAAGTTTATCACTTAAATATTGGACAACCTGATGTACTTACTCCTGATATATTTTTTAAAGCAATTTCAAATTTTAAGGAAAATGTACTTAAATACACTGAATCACAAGGAATGGATGCACTTCAAGAAAGTTTTATAGAATATTATAAAAAGTGGGGTACAGAATTTACAAAGGATGAACTCTTGATAACTAACGGTGGAAGTGAAGCCATAATGCTTACTTTTATGACTTTATGTGATCCTGGTGATGAAATACTCTCACCTGAGCCTTTTTATACAAATTATAACGGATTTGCACAAGTAGCTTCAGCTAAAATGGTTCCTTATTTAACAAAAGCTGAAGAAGGATTTCATTTGCCACCTAAAGAAGTAATAGAAAGTAAAATAACTGATAAAACACGTGCTCTTATGATTTCAAATCCAGGGAATCCAACTGGGACAGTGTATACTGCAGAAGAACTCAGGATGCTTGGAGATATAGCTAAAAAACATGATTTATTCTTAATTGCAGATGAAGTTTATAGGGAATTTGTATATGATGGATTAAAATATACTTCAGCCCTTACTTTAAAGGACATTGAAGACAGAGTAATAATCGTAGACAGTATATCAAAGCGTTACAGCGCTTGTGGTGCAAGAATTGGTCTGGTAGCTTCAAAGAATAAGAACCTTATTCATAATATAATGAAATTATGTCAGTCTAGACTTTGTGTACCTACAGTAGAGCAGATAGGCGCTGCAGCTTTAAAAGATACTCCAGAAAGTTACTTCATTGAAACTAGAAAAGAGTACCAAAAAAGAAGAGATATACTTATGGATGGTCTTAAAAAAATACCTGGAGTTGTATGTCAAAAGCCAACAGGTGCTTTCTACATAGTTGCTAAATTACCTGTCCCAGATGCAGAAGATTTTTCTAAATACTTATTAACTGAGTTTAATAAAGACGGCAAAACTGTAATGGTAGCACCTGCAGGAGGGTTCTATGCTACTCCTGGTCTTGGAAAAGATGAAGTGAGAATATCTTATTGTTTAAATTGTGATGATTTAAAAGATGCTATGGATCTTTTAAAAGTAGCAATAGAAGAGTATCAAAAAGTTAAAAAATAAATTTTTAAAAAAGTTTCCATAATTATTTATGGAAACTTTTTTTATCCAATGTCCAGTTATACCTCTCACTTTCAATACGAAATCCCATGTTAGTATATAATTGTAAGGCTATATAATTAGAACTTTTTACTTTTATTATTACTCTATTAAATCCACTATAGTACATTATTTTTAAAAGATAGATTAACAGTGCTTTGCCATACTTTTTCCCTCGAAATTCTTTTAATATACCAAAGTTTACTATAACAGGTACATCATTTTCCATTACAATTTGACCATAACCTATATACTCATCATTTTGCTTTAGAAAAATTGCCCCCTTTTCAAAATAGTAATCTTGAGCTTCGTCAAAATATATATCCTCTAAAGTCAAAGGAACTCTAGTATCAGTTTTAAATATTTCATTTTGTATTTCACATCTTTTTTGTTCATCTTTTCCCTTTTCAAATATTTTGAATTGAAGTTTTTCATCAAAAATTAATGGTATATTTTCAAGTAAATTTTTATAAAGTGTTAAAGTTCCCTCTCCTTTATTAAATCCAATACTTTTTAATAAATTGAAATTATAATTGTTGTTTTGACATATATATTTTATAGTACAGGGCTCTTTTATAGTGTTTATTAGATACCTATAAGGCGAATTATCTGGGGCAATGCAATTACATAATACATTCATGGCGTTTATAGTACACATCTTATTATAAGAGACATCAGACCAAATATAGCCTATATAGTGTAAATCTTTTTTAATAAGTTTTACCCTTCTTCTTAAAATTAGCTGTTTAGCAAAATTATACCTATCATAGGTTTTAAAAAAATCCTCATTTACAGGATTAAATAAATATCTTTTATTGTTTAGCTCCCTAAAATATTTTAGATTCTTGTTTGTTAGTTTTACGCATTTATACATACTCTATTTTTCCCCATAGGATTATTATTTATTATAAGTATAAATTTAAAATAAATCTTGGTCAAATATATAAAGAGACCATCTCAGGTGATGATCTCTTATATATTTGAAGCTTTTACTTCTACAACTTGCTCAAATATACCTCTCTTTATTTCAGTTGCTGTCATATTTCTGGCATGAAACTTTTCAGTCATATAATTACATGCATCCCAAGGATTTATTCTACTTCCACAAGTAAACACATCTACAGCGGCATAACCAAGTTCAGGCCATGTGTGAATAGTTAAGTGGGATTCAGATATTATTACTACTCCACTTATTCCTTGAGGTTTAAATTCATGAAAAGCAACTTCTCTAACTTCGGCACCTGCCTTTATTGCAGAATCAATCATAATTTTTTCTATAAAATCTTTATTATTTAATATTTCAGCATCACATCCATAAATCTCTGCTAAAATATGTCTTCCTAATTCATGCATGCTTCAACTTACCCCCTTAGAAAAAATACAACAATTAAATTTTATCAAAAATAAGAGAAAAGTCAATATAAACATGGCTATAAAATACTAGTTGGCAATAGCTCTATTTAATTAAACATTGCTCCCATTTTCTATGTATATTGTATAAGAAATCAGAATTTACACAAAGTTTCTATTTTCTAATCCTTACTTCAGGGTAGTAAATTAAAAATATTTAACTTAGATTTCATCTACTTCTTTTATACTTAACGCTATTTTTTCACTGTCTTTATTTACTTCAAGGATCTTAGCCTTTATTTCCTGACCTATTTTAAGTACATCTTCTGGTTTATCTATTCTCTTATGGCTTATTTGTGATATATGAACTAATGCATCTACACCTGGCTCTAATTCAACAAATGCACCAAAATTTGCAAATCTAACTACTTTACCAAGAACTACATTGCCAACAGGATATTTTATGTCTACGTTGATCCATGGGTCTTCCATGAGCTTTTTTAAAGATAAAGATAATTTTTTCTTTTCTTTATCAATGTCTAATATATAAACCTTAATCTTATCCCCGATTTTTAAAACATCACTTGGTTTTCCAACTCTTCCCCAGGAAAGTTCAGATACATGTAGAAGTCCGTCAACTCCTTGTACATCAACAAATGCGCCAAAATCAGTCAATCTTCTGACTTCACCATCTACTACAGTATCTTTTTCAAGCACATTCCAAGTCTGTTCTTCCATTTTTTCTCTTTCCATTCTCAAAAGGTCTCTTCTTGAAGCTACTATTCTTGTACCTTTCTTTTCTTCCTTAAATTCAATTATAGTTACATCAAGCTCTTTATCTACATATTGAGAAAGATCATCTACATGGTATAATTCTACATGAGAAGCAGGTATAAAGACCCTAGCACCTTTGTAATTGGCAACAAGACCTCCATTTACAGCTTCCTTTACAATAACCTTTAATACCTGACTATTTCCATTAGCTTCTTTTAATTCTTTATAAGCATTTTCTCTTTCTAATTCTATTTTAGATAATACCACATACCCATCTTCATTTTGTCTTCTTATTACTTTCACATATAATTCATCTCCACAATGAATTAATTCTTCTAAGTTGTCACTTTCATTTTTTGTTATTTCACGTTTTGGAAGTACACCTTCTGATTTATATCCTATATTTAAAAAAACCTCTTTTTCATTTACAGATATTACTGTACCCTTAATTTTTTCACCTAATATTATTTGGGTATCATTTTTGTCCATATAAGATAGTTGCTCATTTAATTCTAAATTTTTGTCATCACTCATTTTTAAAATTGCCTCCTTTATTATCCAATCTGGTGTTGAAGCTCCTGCTGTAACACCTATAGTTTTAATTTTATTACAATTACTTATATCATCAGGTATTTCTCCTGAATTTTCAACATAAATAGTATTATTGCAGTTATCTTTACATATTTCATAAAGTTTAGTGGTATTAGAACTATTTTTACCACCTATTACTACCATCATATCTACTTCTTTAGAAATATCTGCTGCTGCCTTCTGACGAAATTCTGTAGCACTGCATATAGTATTAAAAGCAATAAATTCTTTGCACTTTTTAGCCACTATACTAAGCACTTTCTCCCAGTTAGATTGTTTTTCTGTAGTTTGAGAAACTATACACAGTTTTGATGGTAATTTTTCTAAATTGATACCATCTTTAGATATTAAAGCCTTATTTTCGCACCATCCATTTATTCCAATTACTTCAGGATGATTTTTATCTCCTACTATTAATATAGAATACCCTAATTTATAATATTCTTGTACTTTTCTTTGTATATTTAAAACATATGGGCAAGTTGCATTTACTATGTTTATTTTTTTATTTTTTAAAGTAAAAAATATTTTTTCGGGAACACCATGAGAACGTATTATAACCACATCATCTTCCCTTAGATTATCTATATTATCTATTTCTATAGGATATATACCTTTTTCCTTTAATTTATTTACTACATCACTATTATGAATCAAAGGACCTAAAGTATATATTTTTTTATTAAATTTTTTTTGAGTCTTTAAGGATTCTTCTACAGCTCTTTTTACTCCAAAACAAAATCCTGATTTGTCTGCTAAAATAATGTTCAATTTTATCACCTTAATTATATTATCTATGTTCTTCAATATACTTTTTTATATAGGATGAAATTATTTGTACAACTTCAGAAAGAGAGAGAAAAGATGAATCTATCTCTACAGCATCTTCAGCCTTTACAAAAGGTGAAGAGGATCTATGTGAATCTATATGATCTCTTTTAATTATGTCATTTAGTATTTCGTCATAGTTTACAGATATATTTTTTTGACTCAGTTCGTTATATCTTCTTTTAGCTCTTTCCTCTGGACTAGCAGTTAGAAAAAATTTTAAAGGTGCATTTTTTAAAACAACACTGCCAATATCTCTTCCATCCATAATTACATTATATTCTCCTGCCATTTGCTGTTGCAACTTTACAAGTAATTTTCGAACATCAGAAATTGCAGCATAATTGGATACAGTATTGCTTATTGTAGGATGCTTTATACTTTCAGTTAAGTCTTCTCCATTTACAATTAACTTCTCTCCTTCAAAATGCATTTTAAGTGATTTTGTGATTTCACATACTTTATTTACATCTGTGCAGCTTATATTTTGTCTTATACACATAAGAGTAACTGCTCTATACATAGCTCCAGTATTTATGTACATAAAATTAAATTTTTTGGCTACTATATTTGCTATGGTGCTTTTACCGGCAGCTGCAGGTCCGTCTATTGCTACAGATATTTTCAAAATGTTATTCCGCCTTTCTTAAAATAGTACATATAGGGATAAAAATTTACATATCCACATTCTATTATAATTCTATATAAAACTATAAAATCCTTTATTTTATGATATTATATAAAATTAGTTATTTTCTTTAATATTAGCAATATCATTTCCTGCTAAAAAACCGGTAGATAAAGCAATTTGCATATTAAATCCTCCAGTATAAGCATCTACATCTATTAATTCTCCTCCAAAATATAAGTTTGAAATTATTTTAGATTTCATATTAGATGGATCTATTTCTTTAACAGTTATACCTCCAGAAGTTACTATAGCTTCAGCTATAGGACGAAGTTCTTTTATATTCATTGATAAATTTTGAAACAAATTTACTAATGTATGTCTTTCAAGTTTTGTTATAGAATTAACTTTTTTATTTGGATCTATATTACTTAAACTTACAATTACATCTATTAATTTTTTAGGAAGAAGGTCATCCAGGGAATTTTTAAAACTTTTATTTGAATACTTAAAAAAGTCATTTTGTATTCTTTTATCTAATTCTTCAAAATTAAGAGCAGGTTTTAGATTTATAACTGCCTTTAAATTATGTTTGCTTTCTATAACCCTACTTCCACTTAATACTATAGGTCCAGAAATACCAAAATGGGTAAACAACATTTCTCCAAATTCCTTATATAACGTATTTTTTTTAGAATCTATTATACTTAGTTCTACATTCTTTAACGAAAGTCCCTGAAGAGATTTGATCCAATCATCACTTATTTCTATTGGAACTAAAGCAGGATTTATAGGTGTTATAGTATGACCTACATCTTTTGCCATTTTGTAACCATCTCCGGTAGAACCAGTTTGGGGATAAGACATTCCTCCTGTGCACAATATAAAATAATCGCCCTTCATTATGGAATTATCTTGAAGCTGAATTGATTCTATACTATTTTCTCTACAGATAAATTTTGTAACCTTGGAGTTTAATTTTATAACAACCCTTTTTCTAAGTAATTCTTTTTCCATAGCACTAATTAAGTCTGAAGATTTATCAGATTCAGGAAAAACCCTATCTCCTCTTTCAACTTTCAATTTAACTTTTAAATTATTGAAAAAATTTATAGTATCATTGTTTGTAAACGAATAAAGAGAGCTGTATAAAAAATTTGGATTTCGAGGAATGTAATCAAAAAATTCACTTATATCTTTTGAATTGGTTATATTACACCTTCCTTTCCCCGATATAAACATTTTTTTACCTAACTTGTTGTTTTTTTCAACTAAAATGACATCGTTATTTTTTGCTGCATTTATGGCTGCCATCATACCAGAAGGGCCACCACCAATTACTATTACTTTTGACATTAATCCACACACCTTATTTTCTTTCAAATGCCTAATCTAAAATGGACAAATTCAAAATAAATTCGTCCCTTGTAGAAAATTCATCTTTAATTTTGTTCTCTAAAAGAATATACTTGATACTCTTTCCAAATATCTTCTAAATCTGAAAAAGTGGAAGATATTTTATCCTTTTCCTGCATACCTACAGCTACTATTAAAGCATTGATTACACTTAAAGGTGCCACTAATGAATCTACAAAAGAAGCCATATTACTTTGTGCTATTAATGTATAATCTGCTCTTGCTGCAAGTGGTGATAGAAGACTATCTGTAATAGCAACTACTTTTGCATTCCTACTTTTAGCAAATGTTAAGGACTCAATAGTTCTTACTGCATATCTTGGAAATCCTATACCTATTACTAAATCATCTCCAGTTAAATTTATCATCTGTTCAAAAATATCACTTATTCCATATCCAACAACTTTTACGTTATCCAATATCAAATTTAAATAAAATCCTAAAAAATCTGCAATTGCAGTGGAACTTCTAAGACCTATTATATATATTTTTTTAGCTTTGAATATGCTTTCAATTACATCGTCAAAAGTTTTATGATTTATCTTTTCTAGTGTAGCTCTTATGTTTTCCATATCTGATTTTAAAACACTTTTTAAGGGACTTTCCTGACTTACAAAATCATTTGATAATTCAATCCTTTGTACTGTAGTTAATTTATTTTTTATTAGTTCTTGAAGAGATTTCTGCAATTTAGGATATCCTGAAAATCCAAGTTCATTTGCAAACCTAACTACTGTTGATTCACTTACACCTACACTCACACCTAATTTAGCAGCTGTCATAAAAGCAGCTTTATCATAATGTTTTAATATATATTCAGCTATTAATTTTTGGCCTTTGCTCAATCTTGGAAATTTAACTTGAATTGTTCTTATTAGGTCGTGATTGTCAACATTCTCCATTTGCTTCATTCCTTTCTTTCATTACTATAATTTTTGCAATATTTACTTCAGTTTAACATCTATTGACCAAATTTTCAATAGATTATTCATTTGTTTATCTAATTTTTCCCTTAATTTTTTGTATATTACTTGATAATTGATACTTTTATTAAGAATAAAGCAATACGCAAATTTAATTTTTTATATATTTTATTTCATCCTCATTCAAATATCTCCATTTTCCTTCTTCCAAATTTCCTACATCTATATTACCTATAGAAATTCTAGTCAAAGATATTACCGGATGTCCAATAGCATCACACATCTTTCTTATCTGCCTATTTTTCCCCTCATGTATCTTTATTCTAACTTTGGAATTATTCTTGCTCTTATTTACATTAAGTATATTAAAATCTGCTTTGGCTGTTATATAACCATCTATATTTACTCCATTTTTAAATTTTTCTATATCTTCCTTTGAAGGGATTCCCTTTATAACTGCAACATAGACTTTATTTTTCTCCATTTTAGGATGGGCTACTTTATTGTACACTTCTCCATCGTTAGTAAGTATAATGATACCAGAAGTGTTATAATCCAACCTACCTATTGGATATATTCGTTCTTTTACTTTCACAATATCTAAAATAGTATTCCTTCCCCGGTCATCCTTAACTGTAGAAACATATCCTGTAGGTTTATTCAATAGTATATATACTTTTTTGCTTTCTTTTTGAATTTCTACATCATCTACAGTAATTTTGTCTATTTTATCATCAATTTTTGTTCCTAAGTTTTTAATAGTTACTCCATTTACTTTAACTCTTCCCTGCAATATTATGCTTTCACATTTTCTCCTTGAAGCTATACCACAGTAAGCCATATATTTTTGTAATCTTTCTACCATAATTAACACCTACCTATATACTCTTTAATTCACAATTCACAGCTCACAATTAATGAAAACTTTTCTTCTAAAATAGAAAAATCAATTATATACAATATAAATAATCCTCAATGACGTTGTCATTAAGGATTATTTATACTATTCCATTTCCTGTATACTTATTTGTCTTATATGTTTTGTGTGATTCCACTCCTTATTATTCTTGTCCAATATGCCCTGTATTGTTATAGGTATCCATGTTAAGGTATATATACCATATAAAAGATACCATATAAATATTTTAAAACAATTTTTACCACATAATAAAGATACACCTACTAAAAACACTAAGAGATACAATATGTTTCCAATTAGCATTTCATAGAAAGTTGGAGACGTAAATACATATGAAAGTACAATTATATTTAAAGAATACAATGCAAATACAGAAAACATTTTTTTAGAAAGTTTACTCTCTAAAAGCATTATTAAAGGAGTAAATAAAAACTGAAATATACTGAAAATTTTCCATTCAATCGATGAAAACAGCGAATTTACAACAAATATATTTAATCCATGTGGATTGTTGTTTTGCAGTATAGTTAAGAGTGCTGAGACTCCAAGTAATAAAGTTACAAAAGGTTGTATTGTATATATTGCACAATCAAATGCTGTAAAGCTTCTGTTTACAATAGATTTTTTTATAAGCTTAAAGAAAAACCTAGAAGCAACATCAGTAAATCCCTGCATCCATCTTTTTCTTTGAGTCCAAGATTGTTTTAAGGTCAAAGGTTTTTCATCATAAACTATTGCATTGTGAGCCCAACCAACTTTTTCGCCATTTAATACTAATTTGCATGTGAATTCCAAATCTTCTGTCAAGCAAGTAGCACCCCAACCTAATTTCTTCAATATATCTGTTTTCATACAAAACCCAGTTCCACCTATTTGAGTTGACAATCCAAGATTTGATCTAGAAAGTTGAAAAAGTCTGTTTGTAGACCAGAAAGAAATTGAATAGGAACCTGTTATCCATGAATCATTTGGATTCTTGCTATCTATGTAACCTTGAACAACTTTATATCCTTTGCACAATTTGTAATTCATTTCAGTTAAAAAATTTTTTGAAACTAAATTATCTGCATCAAAGATAGCTATGGCATCGTATTTACGATCCATTTTAAATATTTTGTTAAACATCCATTCAAGAGCATAACCTTTTCCTTTTTTATCAGGAACTTTTCTTTCGCATACATTAACGCCGTATTTTTTTGATATAGCTGCAGTATTATCGTCACAATTATCTGCAATGACAAAAATATCATACATATTTTTAGGATAATCAATGTCTTTTAAACTTTCTATTATTTGTGCAATTACCATTTCTTCATTATGAGCTGCCACTAAAAGTGCAAAAGTATTTTTAGGTGTACATTTTTCAGCGCCATTATCCTTTTTTTTGTATAATCCAAATAGAGAAAGTATCAGGTAGTAAGATGCAAGTATACAAACTAATATTTGGAAAATAAATGTAGAATTAAAAATAAACCCTTTCATCATAAAATCCTTCCTTAATATATTTACTCTATTATTTTATATAACGAATAAACATAATTATCGTATATCATAATACCACAAATTTTTAGTTATACTGTATTTGTTGTAATATTCTGATTAATATATATATCCACACTATAAATTTTTTTAATAGTCAAGTGACTTTATATTACTAAAAAATATAATTTGCATATTTTCAACTATGTTATAATTATCATGAAACATAGATATTTTAAGGGGTGATAAAATAATGGAACATATAATAAATTGTAAAGGTCTAAAATGTCCTCAACCAGTAATAAATACTAAAAAATACTTTGATTCCATAGAGGAAGGAACTGCTACTGTTGTTGTAGATAATGAAGTCTCAAAAAATAACGTATGCAAGTTTGCTAAGAACAATAGTTTTACTGCCAAAGTAGAACAAAAGGAAGATCTATTCTATATAACTATTAAAAAAGATATTAGTAGTTGTGAACTATGTGATTGTAACGAAGAAACATTTACAATAGTTATATCAAATAATAAACTTGGACTTGGCGATGATAAACTTGGAACCACTTTAATGAAAAGTTATCTATATGCACTGAGTGAAAGCAAATATCTTCCAACTAACTTAATATTTTTAAATGGTGGTGTAAAACTAACAGTGGACAGTTCCGATTGCATTGACAATTTAAAAGTGCTTGATAAAAAAGGAGTAAATATATACAGCTGTGGAACTTGCCTTGATTTCTATGGCTTAAAAGAAAAATTATCTGTAGGTGAAATAACTAATATGTATGATATAGTTGAAAAAATGAATTCTTCAGATAAAACTATAAAGCTGTAATTTAAGTATTTACATTCACCTGTTCATCAGATATAACGAAAAGCTACTCATTTCTTTTCATTATATCTGATGAAATTACAATATTCAGTTTAATAATTAATCATCTTATTAATTTTTAGTGTAAAAGAGTTAGGTCATATATATCTTTTCTTCTGTTTTTAATAATAGGTAAAGATTCTCTAACCTCATTTATATAGTCTAAATCTAATTCAGATATTAGTATTCCCTCTTTTTCATCTAATATATCTGTTATTGTTCCCCAAGGATTTACTACAAGGGAATGTCCATAAGCTACATAAGAATAATTTATATCTCTAGCAGGTGATATTCCTGCTATGTAAATTTGATTATCCACTGCTCTGCTTCTAAACAAAAGTTCCCAATGAGCTGGACCAGTAGTCATGTTAAAGGCTGCTGGAATAAATACTATTTTAGTACCATTAAGAGCCATTAATCGTATGAGTTCAGGAAATCTTATGTCATAACAAATCGCTATACCTATCTTTCCCCATTTTGTATCTATTATTGTAATTTTATTACCTGGAGTTAAAACTTTAGATTCTTTAAAAGTCATTCTATTTTTTATATCTATATCGAATAAATGTATTTTCCTATGTTTACCGATTAAATTTCCGTCCTTATTGAATACAAAAGAAGTATTATAGACATTCCCCTTGCTGTCAAGTTCTGGTATAGAACCTCCTATTAAAAGTATCCTTTTTTCTCTTGATATAGAGGAAAGCATTTTTAAGGTATCACCATAACAATATTCTGATTCTGCATATTTTCTAAAATTTTTGATGTCATAAGGACAGTTAAACATCTCAGGTAGAGCTACTATATCTGCACCTTTATCTGTAGCTTGTACTATCATGTTTTTTGCCTTTTCTATATTACTTTTTTTAGAAGAACTTAAAACTTTCATTTGGCATAAACCTATCTTTACCACAGAAACACCTCTTAAAATTAAATCATTTTATTTAATCGTTAAAATATATTATAGCCATAAGTTGTATAATTTATATTATAACATTAACTATAATTTATTACTCCAAACTATTTAAGTTTTCGTAAAAATTTCATAATTTAATAATGTTTATTGTTTTTAGAATTACTGCAAAGAATCTATTGCTTAAAAATAGGTAAAATTATATAATTTTTATGATATTACTATAAGATAAGAGGGAGATTATTTAATGAAACAACATTCACTTTCAAGGACTGAATTATTAATTGGTAAAGAAGCTTTGGAAAAATTGAAGAATAGTACAGTGGTTATATTTGGATTAGGCGGCGTAGGTAGTTTTAGTCTTGAAGCTATAGCCAGAGCAGGTATAGGCCATATTGTAATTGTAGATGATGACACTGTTTGTTTAACAAATATAAATAGACAAATACAAGCTAATTTTCATACAATAGGTAAATATAAAGCAGATGTTTTAAGAGATAGGGTTTTGGACATAAATCCAAATTGTAAAATAGAAGCTTACAAAACCTTTGTAAAGGAAGACAACATAGATGAAATCATACCAGATAAAACAGATTATGTAATAGATGCAGTGGATACCGTATCTTCAAAAATATCCTTAATAATGTGGTGTAAAAAACACAATGTTGATATAATAAGCTGCATGGGTACTGGAAATAAATTAGACCCTACTAAATTTAAGATAGCTGATAT
The DNA here is from genome assembly GCF_004006395.2 of Clostridium sp. AWRP. Lineage (NCBI taxonomy): Bacteria > Bacillati > Bacillota > Clostridia > Eubacteriales > Clostridiaceae > Clostridium > Clostridium sp. AWRP. Next base: position 2,368,445 of record NZ_CP029758.2, read on the forward strand.
ATATGATACGAAAATATGCCCTTTGGCTAAAGTTATGAGACATGAACTTAGAAAAAGAGGTATAGATAAAGTAAAAGTACTTTATTCAGAAGAAGTCCCTAGAAAACCAAAGATAGATGAGGTTGTAACTTGCAAAGAAGGATGTGTATGTGCAGGAGGATCTAGAAAATGTCTTGCCAAACGTCAGATACCGGCTAGTAATTCTTTTGTACCTCCTGTAGCAGGAATGATAATAGGCGGAGAGGTTATAAAAGATATAATAGATATCTAAACTCATATAAAGATACAGGCTTTAATTACTTATATTTTAGTCTGTGTCTTTTTAATTTGTAAAGAAATATTGCATTAATCTTGTTTATATTTACCATATATGTTGTCTAGATCGCTTTTGTAATTCAAATTGGTAAACATGCCTAGTGAATTATCATATTTTTCTTTTATAGTTTCTGGTATATATTTTATATTAGTACCTTCTATTATTTTTCTAATAGATAATCTTCCAGCATCTATACCCCGTTTAAAATAAGGTACAAGATCTTTAGAATAAAAAGAATACAAGGGCTCTATATCTTTTCCATTGTGAGCCATTATAACATGAAAATTTTTTTCTTTTGTAAAATTCATCATATATTTTATATATTCTAAATTTACAAAAGGCATATCACAGGCTATAAAAAATGTATATGGAGATGAAGAATAATTAAGTCCTGTAAATATTCCACCTGCAGGTCCATATTCTTTTTTTAAGTCTTCTAGTACAGTGTATTTTATATTTCCAAATTTATATTTGTTTTCAGCTACAAAAACTACTTCATCAAATATATTCTCTAGCTTTTCGGCTGTTATTTCTACTAGAAATTTTTCTCCTATTTTTATTTTACTTTTGTCAAATCCCATCCTTTTACTTTTTCCACCACATAAAATTACTGCTGTATATTTTTCTTTCAAGTTTTTCCCTCCTAAGTACGTTTTCTTTTATATTTTATCATTTATTTTTTGTAATATCTAGTTTGGTTTACATTTTTTTAATTTACATAATATTTATACTGTTAACTAATTGTATTTATAAAAGAAATATAAGACTTTACTAAAAAAATTTATTCATTTTTATCAAAAAAATATATACTATAAATATATATATGCTACTATATATTTAAACTACAAATTAGCTAGAAGGAGACTTTTTAAAATGTTTGATTCTAAATACAAACCTATGGACAAAATACTATGGAAAGGCAGAGTTGATAGTGAAACTAATTTTGATGCTTTCAGATGGCATCAATGGATTAAGTGCATTGATTTAAGGAAAGATGACATTTCTCCTTATACCGGCAAGCTGGGATTTGGTTTTATTGGATTTTGCTGCGATGAAGGTGTAAGACGCAATAATGGAAGAACAGGTGCTTCAAAAGGTCCAGAAAGTATTAGAAAAGAAATGGCAAACCTTCCTTGTTTTTTTACAAAAGACGTTAATTTATTTGACTTTGGAAATATTATTTGTGATGATAATTCTCTAGAAGAAAGTCAGAAGATACTTTCAAAAGCAGTATCTAAAATATTAAGTTTAAATCTTTTCCCCATAATTCTAGGTGGAGGCCATGAAACCACTTTTGGACATTACAAAGGAGTTTTAAATCACTTAAGTAAACATACTAAAACCCCTGATATTGGTATTATAAATTTTGATGCTCATTTTGACCTTAGACCTTATGAAAATGGTGCTAGTTCAGGAACAATGTTTAGGCAGATTCATGATCTTAACATAGATAAAGGAATTGACTATTCATATTTTTGCATGGGAATACAAAATCACAGTAATACTGTAGATCTTTTTAAAACTGCACATAAATTTGGAGTAAAATATGTACTAGCTAAAGACGTAACTAACGATACTGAGTGGAATACCTTAGACAAGCTGAATGATTTTATTAAAAAGCACGATAATATTTACATAACAATATGCTCTGACGTATTTACTTCATCTTACGCACCTGGAGTAAGTGCTACCCAATCCCTTGGCCTTGACCCAGAAAAAGTTTTGAAATTCTTAAAATACATATTAAAATCCAACAAGGTAGTAAGTTTTGACATATGTGAAGTTTCTCCTAGGTTTGATCAGGATAAAACTACAGCAAATTTAGCTGCTGTCATAATATTTTCAGTAGTAAACACATTATGTACAATAAATAATCTATTTGTAGGTTATTAAAAAATATGTCCTGCTTTAAAGGCAGGACATATTTTTTAAATTTTAAATTTTTTAACTATACTATTTAACTTTTCTGCTAATTGCTCTTCCCTTTCGGCTGTTGATACTATTTTCTCTATATGTGCAGAAGTTTCATCAATGTTTCCTCTTATTGTCTCTGCATTTTCAGAAGATTTAAATGCATTTTGTGCCATATTTTGTACTACATCATTCATTTGGCTTACAGTAGCATTTAATTCTTCTGACATAGACGCTACATCATAAGACATCTTATTTAAAAATTCAGCATCCTTGTAATACTTGTCTCCTGTATCTCTGAAGGCTTCTAATTGGGGATCTACATTTTCGTGTATAAAATCCAGTATATCATTTCCGTTACCCGAGCAAGACTTAAAAGCTTCATATACCTTTGAAATAGTACCCTGAATAGCTACAACAGCCTGTGAGGACTGTTCTGCAAGTCTTCTTACCTCTCCTGCTACTACTTCAAATCCTTTGCCCTTTTCCCCTGCTCTAGCTGCTTCTATAGCTGCATTTAATGCCAATAGTTCTGTATTTTCTGCTATACTTGCAATGGTATCTGCCATAACTTTTATATTTTCTACTACTTTGATGTCCTCAATTACTTTTAGCATTTTTTCTCGTTTTTCTTCATATATTTTTCTCGTTTTCTCTATGGATTCACCTGTTTTATTTCGTATATCCACAGCTGTATTTTGAATTTGCTCTGCACTACTATTTCCCTCTACAGCCCTTTCAGATAACTGGTTTACATTTCCACCTATTTCTTCTATAGAGGCACTTATTTCTTCTGATACTGCGCTTGTTTCCTGTATGCTGTCTACTATATTTTTTACTGCACTATTCATAGTTTCAGACTTTAAAGATAACTGCTCTGCAAGCTTAGTTAATTCCGTACTAGATTTATTTATATCATCTGAATCACCCAGTATTTCTTTTACAAGTTGAACCAGTTCCTTATGCATTATATTAAAAGAATTTGATAGTTTACCTATTTCATCTTTATAATTTAGCAGGTAATCGTATTTATCATCATAAGTTAAATCAAACTTAGATATTTTATCTGCCATCTTTGATAGAGATAATATAGGATCTCCTATTTTTTTACCAAAATATACAGAAACCATAAAAGCTGCAATTATACATAGAACAATAATTATTATAAAGGATTTCACTAAACTTTGAAGTGGTTTAGTAAGTTCGGATACAGGTACTGAAAATCCAACTGTCCAGTTACTGGATGGTATTTTGGAAGTTACAAAATATTTTTCACCACCATCATAATCTTTTAACTTTACAAAATTACTACTTAAAATATTTTTAAATTGTCCATTCATGACATTATTCACATTTTGAAGTTTTTTATCTTTAGGCTGAAAATCTTTATTTGGATGAATTATAAAATCGTTGTCACTATCTATCAAAAATCCATAGCTATTACTTATTACTTTAGACTTTTGAACAATATTTGTAATTGTCTGCAGATCAATATTATAAGCCAGAGCTCCAACTGTAACTCCATTTTCAACTATAGGTCTTCCTATAGTTATTACCATTCTATTTATCTGCTTGTCCAAATAAGGAGAAGAATAAATTATCCCTTTTTTCTCTAAAGCTTTCTTGTACCATTCCCTCTGAGTACCGTCATATCCAGCTGGAGGCACCCATCCACCAGCATCAATGAGACTTTTATCTGCTAGCACAATATATATGTCTGTAGCAGATTTATTATCCTTTAATTTTTGCTGAAGATAACTAAGTACGTTATCCTTTTGTGCAATATTTATGTTTTCCACAGAATCTCCAATTTCATTTACTATTTTTCCATATCCATCAAACCACTTATCAATTGTCTCTGCATACTTGTCTGATGAAACTAAAATTTTATCTTTGGATTGATTTGTAACAACCTTATAAGATATGTAATATGTAACTGCAGACGATATCAATAAACTAAAAACACATATTAATGAAGCAAGTACTACTATTTTTGATTTAATACTTTTCATAAATAATCTCCTATTTTGTTATATTTTTCTTAAATTATTATGGCTATCACAATAAAACGTATCAACTTAAAGGGGCTGCCGCACTAAGAAATTTACATACAATATATTGCTTTATAAGCCACTTGCTAATACAATATGTTGTAGAATTTATTTTTAGTTCTACAGCCCCCCAATATCAATACATTTCATCATAAAATTATTGTAAATTACTATTTATTTTAATTTTTCATCTATAATTTCCATAATTTCTTTCTTTTTACCAGTGCTTTTTTTCAACAGCTTGCTGCATTCATCCATCATTTTTTTCTTATAAACTTCATCTTTGATACCCTGAATGTTTATCTTTACATTAAGTAAAGCTCCTTCTATTGCCGTCTCTGTCAATGAAGCTGCAACACCAGCATCTGAAATTGCATTTTTGTTTCCATAATTTACTGCTATTTCTATGTAAGAATACAGTTTGTAAGCACTTTTAGCTACTTCAAAAGGTATATTTTGTGCATTTTCATTACCTTTTTTTATAGCTTCTTTTCTAACCTTTATTTCTTCTTCTGTTTTTTTAGGCATCTTGTATGCCTTCATCACAGATAAAAAAGCATCTGTGTCTTTTTCCATAAAATTCAAGAAATCTTTTTTACACAAGGTTACTTCCTCTAAGGAAGTATCAATATTCTTTTTTATAGAATCATCATATTCTAAATATTCCTTCTTACCTATAGTCAAATTAAACACCATACTTGCTAGAGCACCAGCCATACTTGCTGAAAGAGCAGCAATGCTTCCACCACCTGGTGCTGGTGAATTAGAACCCAATTCTTCTATAAAATCTTTTAATTTTAAATCTTGCAGCATATTTTCTCCCCCTAAAATAAAATATCTACTCCATTTTCTAATACACTAATTGTCCATTTTTCACTACAACTGTGCCATTCTTTACTACGGTATCTACTGCATTTACACCAAAATGATAGATTAAATAATCTAGGTTTTTGGCATTAAATATAGATATATCGGCTTTTTTGCCTTTTTCTATACTCCCTATTTCTTTCTCTCTTGAAATTGCAGTTGCTGCATTTATTGTCATTGCATTTATTATTTCTTCTGGCAGCATCTTAAGTCCAAAGCATGCAAAAGTCATTGTGCTTTGAAGAGACTCTGTAGGAGAAGTACCTGGATTGCAGTCTGTAGCTAGTGCAACTATTACTCCTTCTTCTATCATCTTTCTTGCTCTTGCAAATTTATTTAACATCAAATAAAAAGAAGTCGTAGGTAAAAGTACTGCAACTACTTTGTTATCTGCCAGTGACTTTATTCCTTCATCAGAAGCTGACACTAAATGCTCTGCAGACACTGCCTTAATTTCACCTGCAAGTTCTGCTGCTGATATGGATTCTACTTCATCTGCATGAATTTTAGCCTTAAATCCAGCTTTCTTTCCTGCTTCTAAAATTTTTCTTGCTTCCTCAACCGAAAATACACCTTTTTCGCAAAAACAATCAATAAATTCTGCTAGATTTTGTTCTTTAACATAGGGAATTACCTTATTTATTATAAGGTCTATGTATCCATCCCTGTTATCTTTAAATTCCTCTGGAACTGCATGGGCACCTAAATAAGTAGAAACTATGCTAATTGGATGCTGTTCATTTAAGTTTTTATTTACATTTAGCATTTTTATTTCATTCTCAAAATCAAGTCCATAACCTGACTTACTTTCAACAGTAGTTGTTCCGTGTAAGAGCATTAAGTCCAATCTACTTTTAGTTTCACTTTCGATATCCTTAATGGAAGTATTTCTAACACTGTTTACAGTGCTTAATATTCCACCTCCAGCTTTAAGTATATCTATATACTTTACATTCTTAAGTTTTAAAGATAGCTCAAATTCTCTGGATCCTGCATATACTACATGGGTATGGCTGTCTACAAGTCCTGGAGTCACTGTTTTACCCTTACCATCTATTACAACTTCATAGTCATTTAAATACTTTTTGTATCCATCTCCACTGCCAACATCTACTATTGTATCATTTTCTGTAATTATATATCCATTTTTAATTACTTGTGCATCTTTCAATTTTTCCTTTGTTTTTGGATAACTGCCAGCACAAGTTACCAGGCAGTCTATATTTTTAATTATCATTCTAATTCCTCCCCAAATAAAAATTTAATTAATATGCTAAGTTCCTATATGTAATTTCTAATTTTAAAAAATTTAATGGAAATTGGAACAAGGCAAGCAGTCTCCACCCCTAGGTAAAATTCCAATTTTAAAATTAGGATTTTCCTTTAAAGCATAATCAACAGCTTTTTGAAGGGTTTCAAATTTCTTATAACCAAGAATTGAAATTTCTTCATCAGATAGTCCTTCTGTTACAATAAGTACTTTAGCTTTTTCTCTAATTCGTGCATTGGACATGGCAATATCTGCTGCTACTAAATCACAAGTTTCGTCTTCCAATGAAGTTTTTCTGGCAATAATTTCTGCTTCTTTATAAGAAACCTTTGCCCATTCTCTCAATTTGGGATGATTATGTTCCATACCTTCATAACATGGTGCAGCAAAAATAATATATCCTCCCTGTTTGACACAAAAATATGCAGATACCAACCCTTTTTCAGCTTGCCAGTAATCAATATCACAAGGACTTGAGCTTACTACCACAATATCAGCTAATTCTGAAATTTTAGTACCATAAACTTCTGCTGATAGCTTTACTCCTTCCCTATGTGCTTTTACAAAGTCTCCAGTAAAGATATCAACTATTTCTCCTTCTGGTGTCATAACTACATTGACAATAAAATTTAATCCTACTTTTCTTGCCACTTCTTCTATACCTTTCCTGCAAATATTATCCGTAACATTTCCAAGAGGAATTTCTTTCATCAATGCCCCAGAAATATGAGTAGCTGCTGTAGTTACAGCTCCACATATTCCAGGTTGTACAATTTTAGCACCACCTGAAAATCCAGCATCTGAATGTGGAATTATATTTCCAAGTCCAATTATATAATCTACTTCTTGAACTTTTTTATTTACGCTAACTGGAAATTTAAAGCCATCGATTTCAACCATTCCTAAATCCACAAGGGCATTTTTATCAGTAACGTCATGTTGGTAAATTTTAATATTGTCAAAAATCTCTTTTCCAACCTTTTCAATAATTTCTTTTTCTGTCATAATACGGTGAGTTCCATTAGCTACCATTATCTCAATATTGTTTAATGTTACTCCTACATTTGTAGTTATATACTCTATTAAAATAGGAAGCATTTTACTTATAGGGGTACTTCTTGTATTATCGTCAATTAATATCAACACTTTACTGTCTTTTTCCATTTCATCCTTTAATGCCCTACAGCCGATAGGATTGTCCAATCTTTCAAACATCCTCTTCTTTAAGCTTTTTAAAGGAGTGAATTTTTTCATCACTCCTTTAAAAATAAGTGATGAAGCTTGTATTTTAGCATGTATATATGTGTCACCATAGGGCAATGATATATTTGTCATGTTTTCTTGCACGATATGTTCACCTTCTCACCTTAGGTATTTTCTTTCAAATGCCTTATTATAAATGTTTTAAATTTTTATTTCTCTACAACAGTAACTTCTCCAGTATTTGTATCAACTCTTATAGTATCACCATCTTTTATGATACTATAAAAATCTTCACAAACTCTGTCCACCATAGGTATTTCCATTATAATAGAACTAGCTACAAGAACAGTTTCTGGATTTTGTATAATCATTGCTTTTGGCGCATTATTGTTCATGTTCAGCTGATATAATCCGTCTGCCTGAACAACCGAACTTCCTTTACCTCCGGGAAATATGAGAATTTTATTTGATACACTTTTTCCTTCCAGGGAATGTCCCTTTTCAATTACTGTGCCAGTTTTAGGATCAATTAAATAAAACATGATGTCATCTGTAGAAATGAGTGCTTCTCCTTCTACTACACCTTCAGATATCTTATGACAGGAAAATACTTTATTATTCATTATTCTATATCTCCTTTCAATGCAGATTCAACACAAGTTTCTAAATCACGAATGATAAAATTAATTCCTCTACGTTTTGGATAATATGCACATTTAGGAGAATCCGTTACCCCTATTTTACCTTTTAAATGATGCCAACAAGGCTGATCAGGACATGTGTCTGAAACTATATCTCCGCCAGCATCTTGAATTATCTGGGTAAATCCCATTCTTTCAGACATTTCCTTAGTATAACTTGAAGTCAAAATCCACATAGGAACGGCTAATTTTTTGCCTTTTACTATTTTAGCAATCTGCTCAACTTGGCTTATTGTAAAATGAGGACACCCAAACATGGCAAAATCAATCTTTCTATTTCCACTGCAGGATATCTGCTTTAAAATATCTTGCAAATCTTCATCAGTTATTATTACTTTTCTCTTTGGCTCCTTCCCACCAAAAGCTTTTTCTATAGTTTGTGCTTCAGGAGTTACACCAACTACATGATACATGCCATATGCTCCTGAAGTATTTAGCTGTGCACCTAAATTCATAAAAGCTTCCGGTGTAATTGTCTTTGGCAGTCCTGTAAATACAGGGATTCCATTACCTATTTTTTTTCCCATATAGCCTAAGAGCTGGTATTCAAAATCCGATTTCATATCTGCCTGAACTTCTACTAAAATATCACCTTTTCGGTTTTCATCTAAAAGTAATCCATACTCTGGAACAAATCCCGTTATGGCAGCACATAATGCACTTTGAGCAGCCTCTCTATTGCTTCTTGCACCCCAAACAGAATTTACATAAGGAGTTGCACTGGATTCAGAATAAGCTATAACTTCTCCATAATGTGGAACATTGCTCCCTAAATAAGGTGTACAATTATATGAAAGCACGGCACCTAATTTTTTATATGCATCATTAGTTCTCTGCATAAATGCAGCGTCTTTCTCAGTAACCATTTTTTTATTCTTAAAATAAGAAAGACAAAATCCAGGGTTTACTGTTGGAGGAACTACAAAATGAGCACCTGCATTCAACATCTTTTCAGCAAACCAAAGATCTGCTTCCTGATTGCTAAGTGCCACATGTGCTCTAGTTATAGGTACCATACGTTTGGCATAAAAAGACTCCCCAATTGCAACCTGAATCTTCATTGCCAAGGAAACTCCTTTTCCATATTTTCCTTGTAGCATGTCCTGTTGTTTTTTTGTTAAATCCATAATTTTCCTCCTAACTATTATATTTCGCAGCATATGTTAAAACTAATTAACACATACTGCGAAAATGAATATCATAAGAAATTATTGCAATTATATTAATTTAAACTTTTACTTTTTTAAAGACCAGTTTCCCTTAATTTCTTCTTCATTGGGAAATAATAAAGGAAACAAGGTATTACGAGACCTAAAACCCATGAAATATCAGCACCACCTAATGCATTACAAAGTGGTCCAACATAAAATGTAGTATTGACAAATGGTATTTCAACTAAAACTGCAATTACATAAGCTACCATAGTAATCCAATTTACCCTACCATATTTACCATCTAAATCAAACATATCTTTTACACTGTATTTGCCATCTCTTAACAAATAAAAATCAATAAGGTTGATTGCTGTCCAAGGAATTAAGAAATAGCAGATAAACAATATGAAACTTTTAAATAGTGAAATAAAACTTCCTTGTCCTAATATTTCTATTACTGACGCAATAGCTACTATGCAGGCAATAAATACGCCGCGGACTGCAGGTGTAACTTTCATTTTTAGAAATGGTTCTACTGTTGTAGTAGTTGACATAAATGCTCCATATAAATTAAAAGAATTTATTGAAATTTGTCCCAAAATAATGATAATATATATTCCGATTGCAAATGCACCAAATAATTTAGCCAAATTTGGCCCTGAAGCATCCAAAAATTTTGAATTAGCAGCTACTAAAAATGATCCTAAAATCATCATCCAAACTGAAGCACATACTGAACCTGCATAGGTATACCAAAAAGTTGCCTTTTCAGATGTATCCTCTGGAAGATATCTTGAATAATCAGCTACATAAGGTGCATAGGCTATTTGCCAGGTGGCAGTAATTGACACTGCAAGTAGAAATACAGCTAAATTAAAATTTCCTGGATTCCAAGATCCTGCTGGTACTGCTGTATTGAACACTACAAATGTAACAAATATATATACAGCTAAAAAAACCCAAGATAAAACCTTCTGCATTCTTTGTATTAAATCATGACCATATAATGTTACAATAAAAACTACTAAATTTATTATCAATATGGAAGCAGTTATAGGAATTGAAAACGCACCATTTATGGTCTGGGCAGCAAGTAAACTACTCGTTGAAAAGAAACCCAAATACATAAAAATTACTATGATTAAAGGAACAATAGCACCAATAATGCCAAATTGTGCACGACTTTGAATCATCTGAGGTATTCCTAGTATTGGACCTTGAGCTGAATGCAGAGCCATAAAAACTGCCCCAATTAAATTACCAAGTAAGATAGCAACAACACTCCAAAATAAGTTCAAACCTGAAACTACACATAGTGCACCAGTAACAAGTGTGGTAATATGCATATTTCCACCAAACCAAATAGAAAACAAATCACTAGGTTTTCCATGTCTTTCTTCTCTAGGTACCCATTCTATACTTCTTGTTTCTATTTTCAATATAATCACCCCTTCATCCTCATTGTTTTTTTCTGATATAGGTTGTAGAAATTTCTCCACAACTTATATCAGTTTTTATTATATTAAATGAAAATTTCTCACATTTAATATTTCGTTAGCATATAATTTCATTACTTTTTAAAATACTTGCTTACTTCTTCTTTTACATCTTCTTCGTTTGCTAAATATGGAAGGGTTACATGGTCTGTTCCCTTATTGTTTTTATTAAATTCTACTACTGTTTCAATGGCATGCTCGTTTCTTGCCCAGGAACGTCTTGAAACTCCACTCATTACATCCCAGCTTAATGCTGATTTTATTATCTCATCTGCTTTATAGCTTCCATCAAGCACAAGTCCAAAACCTCCATTTATAGACTTTCCTACTCCAACTCCGCCTCCATTGTGCAGTGCAACCAGGCTCATTCCCCTTGCTGCATTTCCTGCATAACACTGGACAGCCATATCTGCCATTACATTACTTCCATCTTTAATATTTGAAGTCTCTCTAAATGGAGAGTCTGTTCCACTTACATCATGGTGGTCTCTTCCCATCATTACAGGTCCAATTTCACCCTTTCTTACCATTTCATTAAACTTAAGTGCAATCTTTATTCTTCCAGTTGCATCCTGGTATAGTATCCTTGCCTGGGTTCCAACTACCAGCTCATTCTTTTCTGCATCCCTTATCCAGTTATAGTTATCTCTATCCTGGTACCTTCTGTTTGGATCTATACATTCCATGGCAGCTTTATCTGTTTTTATTAAATCTTCACTCTTTCCACTTAAACATACCCATCTAAATGGTCCATATCCATAATCAAAAAGTTGTGGTCCCATTATATCCTCTACATAGGAAGGGAATATGAATCCATCCTTTTCATCTATTCCGTTTTTGGATATTTCTTTAACTCCTGCATCATATACTGCTTTCATAAAGGAATTTCCATAGTCAAAGAAATATGTTCCCTTATCTACAAGGGCTTTTATCAATTCAAAATGTCTTCTCAAACTCTTGTCTACTAATTTATCAAATTTTTCCCTGTCTTCTGCAAGAAGTCTTGTCCTTTCTTCAAAGCTAATTCCCTGAGGACAGTATCCTCCTTCATATACAGCATGACAGGATGTCTGGTCTGACAGTAATTCTACTTTTATATTATTTTTAACTACATATTCCAGCAAGTCCACTATGTTTCCATGGTATGCAATGGACATAGGTTCTTTTTTCTCCATGTACTCCTTTGCAACCTTAAATATCCTATCAAGATCAGAGGAGCATTCCTTCACCCATCCCTGGTTAAGTCTTGTGTCAATTCTTGACTGGTCTACTTCTGCTATTATACCTACCCCATTTGCTATTTCTATAGCTTTTGGCTGGGCTCCACTCATTCCTCCAAGACCTGAAGTTATAAATAGATGGCCTCTCAAGTCTCCATCATTTGGAATACCAAGCTTCATTCTTCCTGCATTTAACAATGTATTAAACGTTCCATGAACTATTCCCTGAGGTCCTATATACATCCATCCTCCTGCTGTCATCTGTCCATAGTTTGCTACTCCCATTTCTTCTGCTATTTCCCAATCCTTTGGATTGTCAAACATTCCAACCATCATGGCATTTGTTATTATTACCCTAGGTGCTTCCGGTTTTGACTTAAATAATCCAAGGGGATGTCCTGATTCAACTACCAAAGTTTGGTCCTGTGTCATAATCTCCAAATATTTTTTTATAAGCCTGTACTGCATCCAGTTCTGGCATACGCTTCCTGTTTCTCCGTAAGTAACTAATTCATAAGGATATAAAGCTACCTCAAAATCAAGATTATTATCTATCATTACCTGAAAAGCTTTCCCCTCTGTACACTTTCCCTTATACTCGTCTATAGGTTTTCCATGTATTCTTCCTTCAGGCCTGAATCTATAGCCATAAATTCTTCCCCTTGTAGTAAGTTCTTCTAGAAATTCTGGTATTAATTGTTTATGATATTCTGGTGGGATATACCTAAGTGCATTTTTCAAAGCAATTTCCGTCTGGGATTGTGTCAAATTGAATCCCCTGTCCGGTGCCCTCCTGATGCCCTCCACGAATTTTGGCATTTCAGGTAATTCATTATCTAGTTTTACAGTCATAGCCTCACCGACGTCAATATTTTTGATCATAATGTGCCCTCCCATGTTATTTATAATAATTTATAATTTTATACAGCGCAAGATATATTTTATATAAATTCAATTCATTAAACATTGAAAATTATTTAAATATAATTAAATATATCTTTATTTACATAATAAGAGGATTGCGTCGTTTGAAAGTCAATTTTAGTATAAATTAAAAATAATTAAACTTTATGCATAATTATTTTATAGACGCTTCATAATTATTGTATTTTTGTAAAAAAAAGATACATTTTATCGCTTATAAAATGTATCTTTCTCTTCCCTATTTAATTATACATTGCAAAACTTTGTTTATACCTTAGAAATTTATCCCCTAATTTTTATCTTCAATACAATTATGCTTTTCATCATTTAGTATGCTGTGTCTCATTCCATAAATAAAGTATACTAACAAACCTACTCCAGTCCATATAGCAAACCTAATCCACGTAACACCTGGTAAACTTATCATAAGATATAAACAACATAGCACTGTTATTATTGGTATAAATGGAACTCCCGGACATTTAAATTTTCTTTCAACATTAGGCAAAGTCTTTCTGAGAACAATTACTCCTATAGACACAAACAAGAAAGCCGACAATGTACCAATATTGCATAAATCAATAATTACATCAAGTGGGAAAAGTCCACATATAATAGCTGTTATAACTCCTGTTATTATAGTACACATACCTGGCGTACTATGTTTTTTGTTTACACTAGAAAATGTTTTAGGCAGTAATCCATCTCTTGCCATAACCATAAATATCCTAACCTGTCCATATAATATTACAAGAATTGTAGAAATCATTCCAACAACTGCACCTACACCAACTAGTGCAGAGCCCCAATTGATTCCCACTCTAGCTAAAGCAGCTGGAAGTGCGTTAGTTATATCTATAGCTTTAAATGGAACCATTCCTGTAAGTACGCATGCAACAGCTACATATAATACAATAGTTACACCTAAACAAATAGCCAGCCCAATAGGCACGTCTCTCTTAGGATTTGCTGTTTCTTCTGCAGCAGTAGATACTGAATCAAAACCTATAAATGCAAAAAATATAATTGCAGCACCGGACATTACGCCTTTCATTCCGTATGGTGCAAAAGGATGATAATTTGCAGGATTTATATGAGTTACGCCAATAAATATGAATATAAGTATTACAGCTACTTTTATAGCAACTATAATATTGTTTACTTTAGTACTTTGGGTTACACCAATATATAATAGCCATGTTATAGCAGCGACAACTAAAACAGAAGGTAAGTCAACAATTCCACCTTTAAGTGGAGACGCAGTAAGTGACGCAGGTAAATTAATACCACAAGATTTTAAAACCCCCACAAAAGTACCTGACCATCCTGAAGCAACTGCTGCTCCAGAAACAAGATATTCAAGCATTAAGTTCCATCCAATAATCCAGGCTATAATTTCACCAAAGGCAACATAGCAGTAGGAATAAGTGCTTCCAGCAACAGGAAACATGGTAGCAAGTTCTGAATAAGTAAGTCCACAAAATCCACTTGTAATAGCAGCTATTATAAATGACATTATAACCGCAGGTCCTGCTATATGAGCCCCTTGTCCTGCAGAAACAAAAACCCCACTACCTACTACAGATCCAATACCTAAGCATGCTAAATCCATATAATTTAGTTCTTTTTTAAGTCCACTCTTTTTTACGGAAATACTAAAATCTTCCACGGTTTTTTTTCTAAATAAATTCATATCTAATCCCCCCATATGATTAGTTTAGTAGTTAATCGTATTTTCAATAATCAAAACGCCTAAGATAAAAGTAGTAACTAAAAATAACACTTTAATAATTATTTTATTAATTGAATAACTTTCTTTAAATTTAAGGGACTAGCTATATTTTTAGTGCTAAAAATATCATATTTTGTGAAACGTTTACATTTATAAAAATAATAGTTTTTGATATTATAACATATAAAAGCATAATTTATATAAGGTACTTGATTTATAGCTGGACGCAAAACAAACTTTATATTGATTTTAATGCCAGCTATAAATACCTAGTCCCAATTTATTTTATCCGATGGCTACCAACCGTAATCCCCCCATGGCACACAGCCAAAGCGACTATCACCAAATCAAAGATTTGGGATATCTGCTTTTCTTATAAAGTGGGGGATAACGGCTGCTGCGCCCCTGAATAACGATTTTCCCTAAAGGATAACGCCTTCTAAGTGCTAAAGCACTAAGAATCCTGTTAATAAGTTTCAGATGGTAAAAAAACTCACCTGAAATCAAGAACTCTGTTTATATTCCTAATTTTACTTTTTCTTCAACTGCTTTTAGAAGTTCTCCACTTGTTATAATCTCATCACATTTTTCCAATTCTTTGTACATAATCTTGTCCTTTTCTATAAAACTTACTTTACTTCTTACTACATTATATGCTTCTTGAGTGCCCTTACCTAACTTAAGTCCATCTCTAAAATCTATAGCCTGACAAGCAGCCATAAGTTCTGTTGCGACTACTCTTGTTGCATTATTTATAATTTGCAAACTCTTTCTTGCTGCAATAGTACCCATACTTACATGATCTTCTTGGTTAGCTGATGAAGAAATAGAATCTACACTAGCTGGATGTGCAAGCACCTTGTTTTCTGATACCAACGCTGCTGCTGCATACTGTGTAATCATAAATCCTGAATTAAGCCCACCATTTTTTGCCAAGAACGGAGGTAAATCATTCAATTGGTAATTTACTAATCTTTCTAGTCTTCTTTCTGATATGTTAGCAACTTCTGACATGGCAATTCCAAGAAAATCAAAACTTAAAGCCATAGGCTGCCCATGGAAATTTCCTCCTGATATTACATCTGCATTGTCAAATATAATAGGATTATCTGTAACAGAATTTATCTCTATTTCTACTTTATCTTTAACATAATTTACAGCATCTTTGCTAGCACCATGAACTTGTGGTATACATCTTAAAGTGTAAGCATCCTGTACTCTTAGGTCACCTTGATTAGTCATAAAAGAACTGTCTTCTGTTAAATCAATTATATTTTTAGCCGTTTGGATTTGACCTTTATGTGGTCTTAACATATGTGTCCTTAAGTCAAAAGCATCTCTTATTCCTCTCAAAGCTTCTACAGTAAGTGCTGCTGTAATATCACTAACCTTTAAAAGATTTATAGCTTTATACAAAGCTAATGACCCCACTGCAGTCATTACCTGAGTTCCATTTATAAGAGCTAAACCTTCTTTAGCAACAAGTTCTACTGTAGGTATTCCTGCCTTTTCCATAGCTTCCTTTCCAGGTAAAATTTCACCTTGAAACTCAGCTTCTCCTTCGCCAAGCATAGGCAATACCATATGTGCTAGAGGAGCTAAATCTCCCGATGCTCCTAAGGAACCTTTTTCAGGTATACATGGATGCACACCTTTATTTAACATATCTAAGAGAGTTTCAAAAACACTAAGTCTTATTCCTGAATATCCTTTAACTAGGTTATTTGCTCTCAATAACATTATTGTCCTTACTACTTCTTTGGGAAAGTTTCGTCCAACACCACAGGCATGAGACATTATTAAGTTTTTCTGAAGTGTTTTACATTCTTCCCCTGTTATAGTTACATCTGAAAACTTTCCAAATCCTGTAGTAATACCATATTTTATATCATTTCTCTCAACTATACCATCTACTACTTTTCTTGATTTTTTAATTTTTTCTTTAGCTTCTTCTGTAGCAGAAACCTTATATCCGTTGTATGCAACATTTACAATATCATCTATAGTAAGATTTTCTCCATTTAAATTAACAGTTTTCATATCTTATATTACCTCCTAATGTCATTATGTCAATTTATTTTCTATAACTTTCTGTTTTTTATCTTTACTTTTTAACATGCTAGTTGTCCATTTTGTACTACAATTGTACCATTCTTTACTACAGTATCCAATGTGTTTAATTCCCTTACTTTCGAAAATACTTGCTTACTGCTTCTTTTACATCTTCTTCATTTGCTAAATATGGAAGGGTTACATGGTCTGTTCCCTTATTGTTTTTATTAAATTCTACTACTGTTTCAATGGCATGCTCGTTCCTTGCCCAGGAACGTCTTGAAACTCCACTCATTACATCCCAGCTTAATGCTGATTTTATTATCTCATCTGCTTTATAGCTTCCATCAAGTACAAGTCCAAAACCTCCATTTATAGACTTTCCTACTCCAACTCCGCCTCCATTGTGCAGTGCAACCAGGCTCATTCCCCTTGCTGCATTTCCTGCATAACACTGGACAGCCATATCTGCCATTACATTACTTCCATCTTTAATATTTGAAGTCTCTCTAAATGGAGAGTCTGTTCCACTTACATCATGGTGGTCTCTTCCCATCATTACAGGTCCAATTTCACCCTTTCTTACCATTTCATTAAACTTAAGTGCAATCTTTATTCTTCCAGTTGCATCCTGGTATAGTATCCTTGCCTGGGTTCCAACTACCAGCTCATTCTTTTCTGCATCCCTTATCCAGTTATAGTTATCTCTATCCTGGTACCTTCTGTTTGGATCTATACATTCCATGGCAGCTTTATCTGTTTTTATTAAATCTTCACTCTTTCCACTTAAACATACCCATCTAAATGGTCCATATCCATAATCAAAAAGTTGTGGTCCCATTATATCCTCTACATAGGAAGGGAATATGAATCCATCCTTTTCATCTATTCCGTTTTTGGATATTTCTTTAACTCCTGCATCATATACTGCTTTCATAAAGGAATTTCCATAGTCAAAGAAATATGTTCCCTTATCTACAAGGGCTTTTATCAATTCAAAATGTCTTCTCAAACTCTTGTCTACTAATTTATCAAATTTTTCCCTGTCTTCTGCAAGAAGTCTTGTCCTTTCTTCAAAGCTAATTCCCTGAGGACAGTATCCTCCTTCATATACAGCATGACAGGATGTCTGGTCTGACAGTAATTCTACTTTTATATTATTTTTAACTACATATTCCAGCAAGTCCACTATGTTTCCATGGTATGCAATGGACATAGGTTCTTTTTTCTCCATGTACTCCTTTGCAACCTTAAATATCCTATCAAGATCAGAGGAGCATTCCTTCACCCATCCCTGGTTAAGTCTTGTGTCAATTCTTGACTGGTCTACTTCTGCTATTATACCTACCCCATTTGCTATTTCTATAGCTTTTGGCTGGGCTCCACTCATTCCTCCAAGACCTGAAGTTATAAATAGATGGCCTCTCAAGTCTCCATCATTTGGAATACCAAGCTTCATTCTTCCTGCATTTAACAATGTATTAAACGTTCCATGAACTATTCCCTGAGGTCCTATATACATCCATCCTCCTGCTGTCATCTGTCCATAGTTTGCTACTCCCATTTCTTCTGCTATTTCCCAATCCTTTGGATTGTCAAACATTCCAACCATCATGGCATTTGTTATTATTACCCTAGGTGCTTCCGGTTTTGACTTAAATAATCCAAGGGGATGTCCTGATTCAACTACCAAAGTTTGGTCCTGTGTCATAATCTCCAAATATTTTTTTATAAGCCTGTACTGCATCCAGTTCTGGCATACGCTTCCTGTTTCTCCGTAAGTAACTAATTCATAAGGATATAAAGCTACCTCAAAATCAAGATTATTATCTATCATTACCTGAAAAGCTTTCCCCTCTGTACACTTTCCCTTATACTCGTCTATAGGTTTTCCATGTATTCTTCCTTCAGGCCTGAATCTATAGCCATAAATTCTTCCCCTTGTAGTAAGTTCTTCTAGAAATTCTGGTATTAATTGTTTATGATATTCTGGTGGGATATACCTAAGTGCATTTTTCAAAGCAATTTCCGTCTGGGATTGTGTCAAATTGAATCCCCTGTCCGGTGCCCTCCTGATGCCCTCCACGAATTTTGGCATTTCAGGTAATTCATTATCTAGTTTTACAGTCATAGCTTCACTAACATCAATATTTTTGATCATAATGTGCCCTCCCATGTTATCTATAAATAATTTCATTATATTTAAATTATTTCTAATATACAGAATATAATGAAATATCTGTTTGATTATATAGTAAAACGTTTACGTCTTTAAAAAGTCAAATTTGTCTAAAACGTGAATAAAATATTTCTCAATTTTTTTGGATTGTAGGTGCTTAATTCATTGTATAAATTTTAACAATGAAAATTTACTTTAGTAATGGAAATTTACCTTAATATTGTATTATAATATAATAAAAATACTAAATAATTTATATATTAAATATTAAATTAATAAAATGTATGTGTATTTATTAAAATATATGTTATGGGAGAAGGGATATATTGAACATTATATATGTAAAAATGTTAGGAAATTTTAATGTAACTCTAAATAATAATAAAATTTTGTTTCCATATAGCAAAGTGCAAGCACTCTTTTGTTATTTAATTATTAATAAAGAATGTACAAGGGAAAAATTAGCTGGTCTTTTATGGCCAGAAGAAGAAGAAAATATAGCAAAAAAAAATTTAAGAAATGCTATTTATAAAATTAAAAAAGCTTTTAACTTAGAAATATTAATATCCCCAAGAAAATCAACAGTTATGATAAATCCTGATATACAAATAAAAACAGATGTAGATGACTTTTTGAATAATAAATATCAATTGGACTTATATAAGGGACATTTTTTAACTGGATTTTATGTAAAAAACGCAGAAAATTTTCAAACTTGGGTGCTAGAAGCTAGAGAACATTTCCAGCAAATATACATAAATAAATTAAAAAAAAGTATCTCTATTGAAAAAGAAAATAAAAACTATAGTAAAGTGGAAACCTATTGTAAAGCATTGATAAAAATGGATGAATTTGATGAAGAGCCCTACATAGAATTGATGAAAAGTTTAAAAAACAGCCACAAATACAATAAAGCCATTGAAGTATATCATAAACTTTCAGAAATTTTAAATAGAGAATTAAATGTAGAACCTCAGACAAGTACAAAAAAACTATTTAATGAGATATTAAACGAAATGAGTCTTACAAATTGTAATTTAAAATCAAAAGAATTCTTTTTTGGTAGATATAAACAGTTAAAATATTTAGAAGATGTTTACTTAAAATTTAAAGATGATATAGGTGGAAAATCTATTTTAATACTAGGTGAAGCTGGTATTGGCAAAACAAAACTTAAAGAAAAGTTCTTAGAAAGTATTTCTAAAGATAACATATTTATTTTAGAAACATCTTGTTATCAATTTGAAAAAGAATATATATTAAAACCTTGGAATAATATCATACTAAAATTATCAAAAATAATAAAAATGAATAATATAAATATACCTCTATCTTGTGAAAATATAATAGCTAGCTTTTTCCCTGAATTTAGCAAAAATTATTCAGACAATTTAAAACTTATTGAAGGCAATAATTTGAAATATGAAATAATAGGAAATGCCTTAGGAGATATTCTAAAGATAATTAGTTCTTATAAAAAAATACTGTTAGTATTTGAGGATATTCAATGGTTGGATTCAATGAGCCTATCTCTTTTAAATAGTATACTCTTAAGCGAATCTAAAAATATAATCTTAATTTCTACTTGTAGAAATGAATATAATGAAGAACTAGATAAATTCATAACTTCTATGAACAGATATAATAAATTAAATACACTTAAATTAGAAAGACTCAATCATATAGAAACAGAAGATTTTATAAAAAAAGCACTACCTAACTACAATTTGTCTAAAAAAATGACAAATAAAATATACAGTGAAACAGAAGGGAATCTATTCTTTTTAACTGAATACATGAATATAATAAAATCCAATGGAAATATAAATTTAATGTCCTCTAAAATGCAAGATATATTAAGAAGCAGATATTTAGATGTTTCTGAGGACGGTAGAAAGATTTTAAACATATGTTCAATGTTTTTTGATGAAGTACCCCTTGACATACTAGCCAGCATTATTGGCAAAGATGAACTGGAAATAATTGATGTGGTTGAAGAACTGGAAAACAAATTTATACTTAAGGAAATACTAAATGACAATAATATAAGCTTAAAATTTACCCACCAAAAGTTTAGAGAGTTCATATACTCAAACCAATCCATGGCCAGGAAAAAGATCTTACATAATAAAATAGGTGAACTTTTGGAGAAAAACATTATTAATGATAAAAATGATTTAAATACTTATTATAAATTAATATATCATTTTTCAAATTCCAATAATCATGTTAAAGAACTTAAATACAGTATGAAAAATTTGAACATATATCTTAGTTTCAGCCATGAACTCTTTCCTGTACTTCATTATGGTGAAAATAAGTACAGCAATTTGTACTTTAATGATGAAAAAACTTTGAAAAGTTTAGAGAAAGTGGAAAAACTCTTAGCTAAAGTTGAAAATCAAAGTAGATCCAAGGAAACTGTAGATTTAGAAATAACATTCTTACTTATGAAAGGCAGATACTTAATTAAAATAGGAGAGTACGAAAACGGGACTTCCATAATAAAAAATATGATAGATAAAGCTCTTAACATAGACGCTCTTAGTTACGCCATTGAAGGTTATAAACAAATGATTTATTATTGTATTCAAACTTATAACGTAGAAAACATGATTATGTACATAAACCTAGCACTTTCCATTGCCAAAGAACAAAACTATGAAGATGAAAAAGCCATACTATTAAAATTAAAAGCTCTTTATAATAATATGTGTGGTAATTATAAGGAAGCAGAAAAACTGTTAAATGAAGCAATACATATATTTACTAGAGATGCAATAACATCGGACAAATATGTACTTAACATAGCTGCTTGTTACAATTACATAGGTGAAATTAGGAGACACTCCCTAGAATTTTCTAAAGCTATCTGCTACTACGATAAGGCCATTAAAATATGTGACGGTAAAGGTGTTATGTCCAGCACTGCTATATTTAATATAAATGCAGGTGAAACAGCCTTTGACATGGGAAATTATGCTGCCGCAAATGAGTACTTTAAAAGGTCTCTTAATATATACAATCATTTTGATTTAGTTTGGGGACGTTCTATAGCTGAGGCTTTTATGGCTTTACTAAAAATAAATGAGAAAAACTACATTAAAGCTTTAAGCTACTTAAAGGATGCCCATACTCACTCTGAGATGTTAAAGAGTCCCCATGAAATAGGACTAGTTTACCGGGTAAAAGCCGAAATAAGTACACAACTTAGAGAAAACAAGGAACTAAATACTATATTTAAAGAATATCTCCCTGAAAATACAAAAAAATATTGCAATATAGGCATTGACTATTTAAAAAAGTCTCTAGATAACTATGAAATTGATGTACTTATAAAATTAAAGGATAAAATTTAATTTGCATTATGTAAATATAACTGCAGTTGATTGTTTTTAAGTAAAACTCAACTGCAGTCTTTTAAGTTAAAATTTATTCACTTAGTCTGGATTCAAGTACTTGATCTACACTAAAGTTTTCTATTTGAAGGTAATATTCTGCACAATCTAACAAAGCTTTCATAGGAACTAAACCTATAACTTCACTTCCTACTATAGGTACTCCATATCTTTTAGCTTCCATTCTAACCATTTCCTGTGCAGTATATATAGGAGTCTTTTCATAGTTTACTAAGTTCATAGATACCTGAACTATATTTCTTTCAGTTACCTTTACTCCTACAGCCTTAACATATCTTAATCCTCCACCTATGTATCTTATTTTTTTAGCAATAGCATTAGCTATTTCTATATTATCTGTACCTAAGTTCACATTATATGCTATAAGTGGAAATCTAGCTCCTATAACTGTAGCTCCGCTTTTTACATTCATCTCACAAGGTCCAAAATCTGGTTTCCATTCAGGTTGTTTTATTTTTTCAAAAAATCCCTCATATTGTCCTTTCCTAATAGCAGCTAAATTTCTTCTTTCTTCAGATGTAGCTGCATCTTCGTATAAGTAAACTGGAATTTTCAATTCTTCTCCTACTCTTTTTCCAAGCTTTTTAGAAATTTCAACACATTCTTCTGTAGTGACATCTTTAATAGGTATAAATGGAACTACATCAGTAGCTCCCATTCTAGGATGGGCACCTTGATGATTTCTCATATCAATAAGCTCAGCAGCTTTTTTTATAAGCTTAAATGCGGCTTCTTCTACTTCTTCTGGTCCGCCCAAGAAAGTTACTACAGATCTATTATGGTCTTTATCTGATGAATAATCTAAAAGTTTAACACCTTCAGTTTTTCTAACTTCATCTACAATGCTTTCTATTACCTCTTTATTTCTTCCTTCACTAAAGTTTGGGACACACTCTACCAATTTTGACATATCAACTGCCTCCTTAAATTTACTGTGGCTTATTATCTTAGTTTTCATTTAGTATAAATTAAGTACATCTTTAAAACGTCTATAAGTACTTAAAGATGAAAGATTTATATATGATATTTTAGACGCAATTACTGCATAAAAATATGCTGCTATAAAATAATTTTACAGCAGCGTAAAAATATAAATTACATATTTTCTATAACTTCATAAAGTATATTAAGTCCTTTTTCCAATTCTTCTTCCGAGATCACAAGTGGAGGAAGCAGCCTTATTACATTTGGTCCTGCAGTTAAAACAAGAAGTCCTTTTTCCAGTACCTTTTTCTGTACCTTTGAAGATTCTCCTTTAATTTCTACTCCAATCATTAGCCCTATTCCTCGTACTTCTACTACATTTTTAGAAGGTTTATTTTTAAAGTATTTCTTAATAAATTGTCCTTTCTCACTTACTTTATCCAAGAAACCTTCTTTGCTAATTGTATTTAAAACTTCTATAGCCCCTGCTGTACAAACTGGATTTCCTCCAAATGTAGATCCATGATCCCCATATTTAAAGGTATCCTTTAGTTTGTCATTGCAGAGTACAGCACCCATAGGAAGACCTCCTCCAAGAGCTTTTGCTGTAGATACAATATCAGGATGTACATCATAATTATTAAAACCATACATCTTTCCAGTTCTGCCTATACCACACTGTACTTCATCACATATAACTAAAATATCTCTCTTTGCAGCTATTTCAAATACTTTGTTTACAAATTCCTTACTTAGAGGATTTACTCCGCCTTCACCTTGAACAGCTTCTATCATAATAGCACAGCAAGTAGAATCAATAGTATCTTCTAGTGATTTAACATCAACATCAGTATACTTAAATCCTTCTGTAAAGGGATAAAAATAGTTATGAAATTTTTCTTGCCCAGTTGCTTCCAGTGTAGTTATAGTTCTACCATGGAAGCTCTTATTCAATGTAATTATAGTAGATCTACCTTTTCCATATTTATCAAAGCTATATTTTCTCGCAAGTTTTATAGCTCCTTCATTGGCTTCTGCTCCTGAATTACAGAAAAACACCTTGCTCATTTTTGAAAGTTCTGTAAACTTCTTGGCAAGTTCAAGTACTGGAATATTTAAAAATATATTAGAAGTATGTGGTATTTTCTCAAGCTGTTTCTCTACAGCCTTTATCCAATTTTCGTTTCCATAGCCTAGTGACATTACTCCAATACCTGATGTAAAATCCAAATATTCCTTATCTGAAGTATCATACACCTTACATCCTTCTCCATGAGTAAATACTACAGGAAGATGATTATAGGTATTCATAAGATATTCCTTTGCATAGTCTAAATAATTCATATTTTTTCCTCCTTAATAAATCATAGTTCCTATACCTTGCTTAGAAAATAATTCTACTAAAAGGCAGTGAGGTACTCTACCATCAATAATATGTGCACTTTTAACCCCTGATTTTATAGCTTCAACACAGCAGTTTATCTTAGGAAGCATTCCACCTTTTATAATATTATTTTCATATAATTTTGAAATGTCTTTTAATTTAAGTTCTGAAATAAGTGTAGAAGGGTCCTTTATATCTGCCATTACTCCTGGTACATCCGTAAGCAATATTAGATTTTGCGCTTTTAGTGCAGAAGCTATTTTATAGCTGCAGGTATCTGCATTTATGTTATAAACACCTTCATTATCATTTGCAAGCGCCACACTACTTATTACGGGAATATATCCACTGTCTATAGAGTTTTTTATTACTTCAGTATTTATTTCAGTTATTTCTCCAACTCTTCCTAAATCTACTTTTTCGGAAAGCTTTTTAGCTCTTATCATGGCCCCATCTAGTCCACAAAGTCCTATAGCTTTTCCACCATAGCTTTGAATTAATTTAACAAGGTCTTTATTTATTTTTCCACTTAAAACCATCTGTACTATATCCATAGTTTCATCGTCAGTATATCTAAGTCCGTCTATAAATACACTTTCCTTATTTAATTTTTTTAAATAAGATGAAATAAAAGGACCTCCTCCATGGACAACCACTAAATTTATTCCAACACATTTCATAAGTACTAAATCATTTATAACATATTTTTTGAGTTCCTCATCTATCATTGCATTACCGCCATATTTGACAACTATTGTTTTTCCTCTATATTTTTGAATATATGGCAGTGATTCTGCTAAAATTTTAGCCACTTCATTATAATTCAACTCCCGTGCCCCCTATGCATTATAATAATTCTATTATTATTTAAGACATATATTCTCCATTAATTTTTACATAATCATAGGTTAGATCGCATCCCCAACAGCATACATTATAATTACCTGAATTAAAGTTTATAATTATATCTATTACATCTTCTGCTAATATATCAGTTGCTTCTTTCACTGAAAATGGAACAGGTTCTCCTTTTTCAAATACTAATACGCTTCCTTTTTTACTTTCCATTGTTACCTGAATCTTGTTTATATCAAATTCAACTCCTGAATATCCTATGGCATCAAGTATTCTGCCCCAATTTGCATTGCATCCAAATAAAGCTGTTTTTACTAAATTAGAGCAAATTACAGATTTACCAAGTATCTCACCTTTTTCTTCACTAGAAACATTTAGTGTTTTACATTCTATTAATTTAGTAGCACCTTCTCCATCTTTTGCAATCATTTTGGCCACTTCAACATTTAATTTTTTAAGTGCCTCTAAAAATAATCTGTAATCCTCATTTTCTTCATTTATAAATGGATTTTCAGCCAATCCATTTGCCAGTATAACAACCATATCGTTGGTTGAAGTATCTCCATCTACTGAAACCCTGTTATAACTTATTCGTACACTTTCTTTCAAAGCCTTGTCTAGAAGATCTGGATCTATATTTACGTCTGTAGTTATAAAAGAAAGCATAGTTCCCATATTAGGATGTATCATTCCTGATCCTTTAGCCATAACACCAATAGTTACTATCTTTCCTCCAAGTTCTAATTTTATGGCTATAGTTTTTTGAAAAGTATCTGTAGTCATTATAGCTTTGGATGCATCTTTATATCCATCTTTATCTAGTTTTTTAACCAAATCCGGTACTGCATTTTTTATAGCTTCAATGTCTAATTTAACCCCTATAATGCCAGTAGATGCTACAAGTACATCTTCTTTTTCAATCTTAAGTTCTCTTGCTGCACATTCACACATCTCTTCTGCATTTTTTAACCCTTCTTCACCAGTACAAGTGTTGGCATTTCCACTATTTGCAATCACAGCTTGAGCTTTTTTATTTTCCAGGTGCTTTTTAGTAATTATAAGTGGGGCTCCTTTAACTATATTCTTTGTGTAGACACCTGCTGAATTACAAGGACTAATTGATTTTATAAGAGCCAAGTCCTTTGAATTTCTTTTTTTAATACCACAGCTAATCCCTGCAGATACAAATCCTTTTGGAGAAGTAACCCCTCCTTCTATAATTTCAAAGTTCATTTTAATGTCCTCCTTAAAATTTAGGTATATAAAAGAAAATAACAAGTCAAAGACTCAAAATAGGCTAGCATTGTGACTAGTTATTTTTTGAATATGTCTTTGATTAAAAAATGGCTGGAACAGCATTAAGTCCTTCTTTTTCGTCAAACCCCAGTACAATATTCATATTTTGAATTCCCTGTCCTGCAGAACCCTTTACCATATTGTCCAAACACGATATCATTATAAGTTTATTGTTTTCTTCATCATAGTGAAGAGAAATATGACAATAATTCGA
The DNA here is from genome assembly GCF_004006395.2 of Clostridium sp. AWRP. Lineage (NCBI taxonomy): Bacteria > Bacillati > Bacillota > Clostridia > Eubacteriales > Clostridiaceae > Clostridium > Clostridium sp. AWRP. Next base: position 2,395,613 of record NZ_CP029758.2, read on the forward strand.
TAGCCTAACATTATTTATTTTTGCTACTTCTCCTAGAGGAAGTACTTTTACAAAGGGCTCTGCCTTATAAAATTCACAGTAATCTTCATGTAGTTTTTCCATATCTATTTTATCCTTAGGAGTTGTATATACTGTAGATAATATTCCCCTGTTTATAGGAATTAAATGCGGGATAAAAGTTAATTTAACATCTTTTTTTGACACACTGCTTAAGTTTTCTTCTATTTCAGGAGTATGTCTATGATTTGCTACTTTATAAGCACTAAAACTTTCATTGCAATTTACAAAATGGCTGCTTTCATTTAACGATCTTCCTGAACCTGTTACCCCTGATTTACAATCTGCAATTATTCCTTTTTCCTCTATGAAGCCCCCTGAAATAAGTGGAAGAAGAGCAAGTTCAACAGATGTAGCATAGCACCCTGGATTACCTATAATTTTTGCTTCTTTTATATATTTTCTATTTAACTCAGGAAGCCCATATACGGACTTCTTGTGTAAATCCATTATTTCAAAATCTTTTTTATACCATTTTTTATATGCAGTTTCACTTTTAAATCTAAAATCCGCTCCCATATCTATGCATATTTTATTTTTTTTCACTGCCTTTTCCACAATGCTTTCACTTAATCCGCTTGGAAGGCCTAAAAAAATAAGGTCACTTTTTTCTATAACTTCATCTTCATTTTCATATACAATTTCATTTATTTCATAAAAATTGGGATATATACTAGAAATAGTTTTTCCACTATAACTGGTAGAAGATACAGAAGATATTTTCACTTTATTATGATTTGATAAAAGTCTTAATAACTCTGCACCTACATAGCCAGTTCCTCCAATAATTCCTACTTGTACCAATTTAATTTGCCTCCTTCTAATTCCATATGAAAAGTAATATAACTTTATAAATATGTAGTTATTATATGACTTTATAAATAAATATGCAATATTTTTTATAAAAATAAATATATTTTTTTTACTAAACTTCATGTAAGCCAAACATTATCAATGTATAAAGCACTTTACTTTAAATTTTGCTTAATTATAAATATACAATTTTTAAGATTACTATACAAAAATTTATCTGATACTAAAAACTCTGTTTATCTGTTTTCAAATAATCCAAGTATATCCTCTTCAGTAAAACTTTTTAAATTTTCACCTGTCACCAATTTATTTTCTATCAATTTTTCTATAAGCTTTTTCTTCTCGTTTTGAAGAAGTACTATCTTCTCTTCAATTGTACCTTTAGCTATAATTTTTATAACTTCCACTACATTTTTTTGTCCTATTCTATGAGTCCTGTCTGCAGCCTGTTCTTCTACAGCTGTATTCCACCAGGGATCAAAATGAATTACCACATCTGCTGAAGTTAAATTTAGTCCTGTTCCTCCAGCTTTTAAGCTTATTAAGAATACTGAATTTTTACCTCTGTTAAATTTTTTTACTATATTTATTCTTTCTTGTAATTTTACAGTACCATCTAAATAACTAAATGGAATTTTCTCTCCAGAAATTTTTTCTCCTATATTTTTAAGTACAGATGTAAATTGAGAAAAAACAAGTATTCTATGTCCTTGTGCTATACTTTTATGAAGAAGTTCTACTAGTGCATCCATTTTTCCATTGCCGCCGGTATAATTATTTATTAATATACTAGGATCTAAACATAATTGCCTAAGTTTCGTTATATAAGAAAGTATCTCTATTTTACTATTCTTAAATTCATCCTCTTTTACTTTTTTTTCAATGAGGTCAACTGCATGATCTGCATAAGTCTTATAAACTTTTTTCTGCTTATCATCTAAAGTAACCATAAGTGTCTTTTCTATTTTATCAGGTAATTCCACTATAACATCCTTTTTCTTACGTCTAAGTATAAAAGGAGCTATTAGTCTATTTAAATCTTCAATTACCTCAGGACTCTCTTTAAGCTTTTTATAGTATCTTACACTAAATCTATTTTTATCATATAGATAACCTGGCATTATAAAATCAAATATAGACCAAAGTTCCATAAGAGAGTTTTCCATAGGGGTTCCAGATAGAGCAAACCGCGTCTTTGCTTTTATTTGTTTTGCTGCCTTTGTATTTTGGGCATTTGGATTTTTTATATATTGTGCTTCATCCAATATACAGTAATCAAATTCTCTTTCAGAGTACATTTTCAAATCCCTTTTTAGAAGGTTATATGTAGTTATAATAACATCGTAGTTTTCCATATGAAAAGCATCTGTTTCTCTTTCTTCTTTTGTCCCTACAACAGGTAATACTTTTAAAGTAGGCGCAAACTTTTCAAATTCATCTATCCAATTGTAAACCAAGGATGTGGGGACTATAATTAAAGATTTACTTCCTTGGCTGGAAAGTATAAAAGTAATAGTTTGCAGTGTTTTTCCTAGTCCCATTTCGTCTCCTAGAATTCCACCAAATCCAAAGTAATCTAAATTTTTTAACCACTTATACCCTACTTTTTGATATTCCCTGAGAGAAGCATGTAATTCTTTTGGAACTTCAAATTTCAATTTATCTAAATTTCTAAATTTATTTCTTATTTTATTTATTTCTTTTTTTCCCTTTATATATGTAATATTGTTATCTTCCAAATATCCATCAATGAAAATAGCCTTGTTTGCATCTATCTTTATATTATTATCTTCTATATTATTATAGGAAACAGCATCTAAAAGTTTTAAAAACTTCTTAAGTTCTAATTCTTCAAGATCAAGATATTCTCCACTTTTCAGCTTGTAATATTTCAGGTTATCTCTAAAAGCTTTTAATATACCTGTAGTTTCTCTTGGATCTATATCCCCTATTTTAAAATCCATTTCAAAATAATTATATTTACCTGTTTTGATATCCCCATTTATACCTTTACTTCCTATGGATTTTATACCTTTAAAGTTTTCTGAATAGTAAACTTCCCCTATTTCTTGAATTTTAAATACTTCATTTTTAAAGAAATTGAAAATATAATCATCACCCATAAGGAAATAAAATTTTCCATTTACCTCTTCAAATCCTAGTGAGGTGAGAATTCCAATAACCTGAGATTCCCTTTTAGATTCTCTATATATAATCTTTTCATCACAATCTTCAAAAATATTAAATTCAAATTGTCCATATTTAACTTTTAAAACAAGTGTGATGTCCTTACCTTCCTTGTTAAAATAGAAGTTAAACTTACACTTATCAATTACTACCTTATTTCTTATAGTCTTTGACAATGTAACTCTATCTGATAAAAAATTGAGATTGGGGATGAGCTTTTTTAATACAGTATCTTCCTGAGCTTCATCTATAGTTACTACTCTAGCTTCGTTAAATACCTTCAAATAAGGACTTATTTTATAGCAGAATTCATAATCTGGCAGATATATAGTAGAACCATATAAGAAGACATCATTTTTAGAACTAAGAGACTCTGGCATACCCGATAAGGATTTTAAAACATAATTGTCTTTTATGGTTTTCAAGTCAAACTCCACAGCTGGATTTTCAAATAGGATTTCCGTTTCTATAGGTCTAGAAAAAAATCCTTCATTTAAATATATTCTATGCTTTTTTATAACTTCAAAAAATTCTCTAATTAAATACTTAGGAATAATAATGTACTTTCCACTTACACATTCATCACCTTTTTTTCGAAAATATTTATAATCCTTTTCCATTTCCTTTAAAGTTTCTATAAAGGAAATGAGTCTCTTATCCTTAGTGGATAACTTTTGCTTTTTTATATCAAAGGTAAAATTTTTACTATATTTTATAGGAACGTTATTATAATAGCATGTAAAAAAATGATTTATATCCTTTAAAACATAGAGATTACTTGAGCTTGTGGACTTAACTCCTATTTTAAATTCAGCTGTTATATTACCATTCCATTGGTTTTTATTTATATAAACCTCTATTTTTAATTTTTCCTTATCTTTTTCATCTCCTAAAAGCAAGGATAAAACATTACTTTTATTTTTAAATATACTATTTATATCATCATCTTTTAAAGCTTCATGCTGAACTAAATCCCCTAGAGCCTTATAAAAAGTCGCTGTGAGATGTTTACAGCAGTAGTTTGTTTTTTTTAATTCATTTTTTTCATAATCCGGACAGCTGCAATATGTAGAAAAAATGCTTTTATTACCCATATCCATTTCAATCTTAGTATTGTATTCATTAAAAAGATTTTCTGAAATCACATTTCCCTCTATACAAATTAATTTGTCTTCATCTATTATATCTACGGAGGATACTAGATCATTGTCTAGAACTCTGTGACCTTTTAAATAATTTTCACCTGTAGTTTGTTCATTAAATATTTGTAACAATGCATCTTCAGTTAACATAACTTCTCCCTATAAATTTAAATTTTTCAATCCTTTTATTATATCATAAATAAGTTATAACTGATTGAAAGTAACCTCTTATCTTATTTACTGCATAATTTCAATCGAAAAAATAAAAGCCCCATCCATCATAGAAATGGACGAGACTTTTATTATTGTCATTAAATTTTTACTTTTTGCTTTTAATTGTTTTTTTACTTTTAACTTTTTTAGCATCAGTATCCATATCAATTCCAAACATACCAAAAATATCAGTGTCGTCAAGAATTCTACGGCTTTTAACTTCAGATTTTCCAAGAAGCACCTTCGATTTTTCACTTACTGCTTCCTTAATTAAATCTTGAATATTTATATCTCTCAATTTAAAAAATAGTAATGGATCATCATCAAGCCTAGCTCCTACTCCATAAAGTACTGCTGCTATATGTTTACACATATCTGCCCAATCAAGACAGCTGCACTCCATTGTTATTTCCTTAGGTGTTGGAAATAACCCTTTACCTTTGGCTGTAAATAGATCCGATAATGCTTTAGGAAACTTTCCCTGCGTAAGTTCCTCTAAAGAATGAATTTTGCCGACACATTCCTTCTCAATTGTTTTCCAAAGTTTCTTAGAAATAGGCTTAATATTAATTTCAACTTTATATGGTTTTTTAGTACTTCCCTGTACAAGGGCGCTAATACTTCCCACATTAATTTTTAAATCTAAAACAGCTCCATGTCTTACATAGCTTCGTCCTCTTCCAATACGATTTGAATAATCTGCATAGCTTTCAAGATTATCATTCCAGGATTTTCCCCACCAGGTTTTAGATATACTTCTTCCTTCAATTATAATTGGGGAAATAGTAGGATCTTTTTTTCTTAACTTTTCAATAGCTTTCTGTGCCCTTTCTCTTTTTTCTGATACTGGAACATACTCCGGAAAACCTCCATAATACGACATTCAATCTACCTCCATACATCATATTGACAATCTGAACAAATCCATAAGCTGCTTATTGTCCATTTCAGTAATCCAATTTTCCTTAGTGTCAGGCATAATTTCTTTAGTTAATTTGGTTTTATCCTCAATCATCAAATCAATTTTTTCTTCAATTGTACCTTTTGTAATAAATTTATGAACTATTACATTTTTCATTTGACCTATTCTAAAAGCTCTATCCGTTGCTTGATTTTCAACAGCTGGATTCCACCATCTATCAAAATGAATAACATGATTAGCTGATGTAAGGTTTAATCCTACACCACCTGCTTTAATAGAAAGTACCATAAAAGGTACGTATTCACTTCCTTGAAATTTTTCTACCATTTCTTTTCTCTTCTTAACAGTAGTTCCTCCATGTAGTACAAGTCCTTTATGCTGAAATACATTTTCAAGAAAATGACTTAGTGGTTCAGTTATTTCTTTAAATTGTGTAAATACAAGAACTCTTTCTCTCTTTTCATAAATTGTTTCACAAATTTCACGAAGTCTTGCAAACTTACCGCTTTCTTTTTCATTATAATAATCCTGTCCCATGTACTGTGATGGATGATTACATATTTGTTTAAATTTCATAATAGATGAAAGTACAAGTCCTTTACGCTCTATACCCTCTCCAGTAGATTCAAGTTTTACTTTCAAATCCTTAACAAGTTTATTGTAAAGAACTACCTGCTTTTTAGTAAGTTCTGCATAAGTTTTCATTTCAATTTTATCTGGTAAATCCGAAATAACTGTCTTATCCGTTTTCAATCTTCTAAGAATAAATGGACTCACTACTTTTTTCAATCTACCATAATTCTCTTCATTTTCCTTAAGCCTTTTCGCAAAATTAGAAAATTCTTTTGCTGTGCCAAGAAGACCTTTATTTAAGAAATCGAACAATGACCACAAATCAGAAAGTCTATTTTCTATAGGTGTACCTGTCATAGCAATTCTATAAGAAGCTTTTAATTGCTTAACAAGCCTTGTTTGTTTAGTTCCTGGATTCTTAATTGCCTGAGCTTCATCTAGAACTAATGAATCCCAATTTACATTCTTTAACCATTCATGCTTTGAAAGCATACCATAGGTAGTTATAAAAATATCATATTTTTCTACAATACTTTCATCTACATCTTCTAAATTTTTATTTTCTGAAGGATGTATAACATAATACTTTAATGAAGGTGCAAATTTTACAATTTCACTCATCCAATTCGCAATAAGCGATGCCGGAACAATGAGCAGTGTTTTTTCATGCTCATTAGTTCTGATATAATTAAGTAGAGCAATAACCTGTATAGTCTTTCCAAGTCCCATATCATCTGCTAAACATGCACCAAGTCCAAGTTTTTTCATAAAATTAAGCCAGCTTAATCCTCTTGCCTGATATTCTCTTAAATTAGCATGAAAATCATCTCCACTTGGAATAGTTTCAATTGTATCTGGATGAGTTAATCTTGTAACTACTGAATTAAGCCACTGTCCATTAGTTATTTCAAGTTCACAAGTATCATCAGTCATATTTAATATTTTAGGAGCATTTAACTCAAAACGCATAGCTTCAATTAAATTTACATCTTTTTTACTCATGAGTTTTTGTGCTTTCTCATAAGCCTTAAGCATTTCTTTTAATTTTTCGTGGTTTACTTCCACCCATTTTCCCTTTATAAAAGCAAGTCCCTCTGCTTCTGAAAGAAGCTTTTTAATTTCCACAGCATCAATAGATTGTTCACCAAGAAATAATTCAGCATTGAAATCTACTAAAGCATCAAAATTTACCCTTGATGGATTTTTCTCTCCAACACTTATAGACATCTTTAATGAATCTGATTTGTTTTTCCACCACTTAGGAACACGACATAAAATACCTGATTGTTCATATAAAGGTATTTCCTTTAAAAAAGTATAGGCTTCATTAGCGTTTAATCCAAGCGGGTGGAATATCTCACCGGACTCAACAAGCTCTGAAATAAAAGAACTTTTTTCGCAAGCCTTATTTACTGTAGAAAGTAATTCTAAAATTTTTTCACTATTTTCCCCATATTCAATAAGTGCATTTTTAAGTGGCAGGTGTTTTGATGTACCATCCTTTGAAACATATGTAGAATAAGTTGCTAAAAAAGCAAAAGGATAGTCCTCCTTTCTACTTTCAACTAAGTGGAAAAAAACCTTTCCAGCAACATGGATATCAGGATTAAAAGAAGTTAAAAATTCTTGAACAGTTCCTTTGTAATCACTAATCATTTGGCAAAAACATTTATTAAGTTTTTTCCATACCTGTTGCATCCAATTATAGCTTAGGTATTCGTATCCATTTAAATATGGTGCAATATCAAGTATATGGTTAATTTCTTCATCTTCTATAGGGACTACAACTTTTTCACGCAAAGCTTCAATGTCAACATTCATAGATAATTTTTTTACAAAGCTAGCTGCAATAAGCCTTAAAAAATTAAAAGACTCAGATTCAGCCTCTGTTTTTCTTAAAAATCCCATGTAGAAAAGTGATTTGATATCATTTTCTATGAATTGCTTATATATTTTCTTAAATAATGTAATTTCACTTTCATCAACATGTTCTTTTATAACCTCAAAATCAAGTTCAAAAGATCCGTTTTCTTTAAGAGAAACAATTAATCTCTTATTTTCTGTTTTTTCTTTACTATGTAATATCATGAAATTTCATCCTTTTACAAAAAATTATTACCTAGAGCATCTTTTATCTATTATAACCCATTTTGTACTTTTCCACTATAAGCAGCTACCTCCCTGGATAACGATTTCTCCTAAAGAATAACTCCTTCTATAAGTGCTGAAGCACTAAGAAAGCCTATTAATAAGCATCAGGTGGAGTCAAAACTCCATCTGATGCCAAGAACTCTGTTTATTTAATCTCATGTTTAATTTCTTTAACCCTTCCTACAATCCCACCTTCAAGCATAACTTTGATGCCTCGAGGATGAACTTCTGAGTTTGTAAGTATCCTTTGTACTACACCCTCAGTTAATTTTCCAGAACGCTGATCTTGCTTTTGTACAACTAAGACTTTTGTTCCTACTTTTATATTTTTTCGTATCGTTCCATCCATAATCAAAACTCCTCTTTTTTAATTTTTATATAGCTTTACTACTGTCTGCTCGTGTGTTGGGACTAGCCAAGTGCTCTATTGGGGTAGTTTCCAATTTATTGTAACATAATCATCAAATATTTTATAATAGCTATCATTTATATCATACTTATCTCTCAAACTCTTTTCTTGTGATTCCGTTAAAATATCTTCTTTAATACCCACTACAACAAATCTAATTTTTTACACCTAAAATCTTCAATTGTTCATTAATCTCTGCTTCAAGTTCTGCAATTTCCTTATTATCTTGTTCTAACTTTCTATTTACTTCTCCCAAATCAATTGGCTCTTCTTCTTCAAAGATATCAACATAACGTGGAATATTTAAGTTAAAATCATTTTCCCTGATTTCCTCAATTGATGCTACATGAGCATATTTAGGAGCATCTTTACGTTCTTTAAATGTACTTATGATTTTATCTATATTTTCATCAGTTAAATTATTTTGATTCTTTCCCTTTTCAAAATCACTGCTTGCATCAATAAATAATACATCTTTCTTTTTACGATTCTTCTTAAATACTAAAATGATTGTTGGTATACTTGTTCCATAAAATAAGTTAGGTGGCAAACCGATAACCGCATCAAGATAATTTTTTTCAATGATAGCTTTACGGATTTTACCTTCTGCTGCACCACGAAATAAAACGCCGTGAGGCAAGACAATAGCCATTGTGCCAGTACTGCTTAAATGATATATACTATGTAAGACAAACGCATAATCTGCCTTTGATGCCGGTGCTAATTTCCCATAATCGCTAAAACGTGGATCTTTTAATTTCGTTTCATCATTATCCCATTTTGCAGAATAGGGTGGATTTGCAACTACTGCATCAAAACTACGTGGGTGATCAATGCCTTTTTCATCTGGTCCATCTGGCCAATCGCTTTCCAAAGTATCAGCATTATTTAATGTCATATTGTTATAAGACACATCATGCATCATCAAGTTCATACGAGCCAAGTTGTAAGTTGTTGTATTAAGCTCTTGACCAAAATACTTCATAGAAGTACCCTTAGGCAATTCTTGTCCAACAGTAAGTAGTAAGGAACCAGATCCCATTGTTGGATCATATACATTGAAGAATTCATCCGATTTTTCTACACCATTAGCCACTACTTTTGCTAAAATCTTACTTACTTGATGGGGGGTATAGAATTCTCCACCTTTTTTACCGGCACTTGCAGCAAATTGACCGATTAAGTATTCATAGATTTCACCTAAAATGTCTTTTCCATCATCTCCCTTGTATTCAATTTCATCAACTAATTTAACTATATTGTTAAGTGACTTTGCACGTTCATTTGTAGAACTTCCAAGACGTGAATCTCCCAAGTTAATATCGTTGAATATACCACGAAAATCTTTCACTGCTTGTTTATTTAATTCTGCATTTTTATTAAAGTTATCAAAAATAGTTTGATAGTCACTGGGAATAACTTGTGAATTATTAATTTTATTAATCAGAGACTCCCATGTATCCTTTGGCGCAATTGCATATCCAAGACTTGATGAAATATCCTCTAAATAGTCATTTAAATCTTCATCTACCGCTTGTTTTAGGTAAGCATCATTTATAGATTCTCCCTCCAAAACATCAATAACATTATTTGCTGCTAGATACTTCTCTTGATGTTCTGAAAGATACCTGTAAAACATAAATGCCAATATATAATTTTTATACTCTGATGCATCCATTGTGCCTCTAAGTTCGTTTGCCATAGCCCAGAGTTTACTCGTAATTGATTGTAATTTATTACTCATTGTTTTTATTTCCTTTCTCTTTTCAAATTAGTTTACACAAACATCTGTTGTAGTAATGCTTTCTTTTGTTCTTTCAAGTGATTTAACTTACGCTGATGAAAAGTGATGAGGTTATCAAATGTTTGAAAAAGCTCTCCAATTTTCTTCTGTTCTTCTAAACTTGGAAATTGGTATTCTAATTTTTTAAAGTCTACAGTTGTAAAACTTGCTTGATTTACTGCTGGCTTAGTAATAATTTTAATATCTGTTTTATATTTATGAGTTTGTGTTAGTGTAAACCAATAATAAGGATAATACTCTCTATTTATTTGAGCTCTCAAAATATTAGTAGTATAGATAGTGTCTCTTTTGGGCTCTTGTAAAACAATTGTTGATGTTCCCATCTTTGCTTCACTATTAATAAAATTGATAAGAATATCATTTTTGCAAACTAAATAATTTTCTGTTTTTGCACCTTGAGGATCTTCTTTATACCAATACTTAATATCTGATTCCATATCAAGCTTACCATCATTAATATTGTTTGCACGAATTACAGGTAATCCAATATCATCATTAGACAACATCCTGGAAAGTCCGCTCTTTAAACCTTTTAGAGTTTCCCCCAACTTACGCTGTTCCCAAGCATCAGTAAATCCTGGAAAACGAAGTTCTGGAAAACCCTTTCCTTTTTTGGGAAACATTTTTTGTAACAAACCTTTCTTCTTATCTTTCAGGTGATTTAACTTACGCTGATGAAGGGTGATAAGGTTGTCGAGTAAAACTAAAAATCCACTTATTTGCTTCTGTTCATCATAATTTGGTACAAAAGCTGATAATTCTAAAAGTTTATTTACTGCTAATCCAGGCTGAGCTGATTGACCAGAATACTTACCTAAATCCATCTTTCCCAAAAGATAAAACAAAAATGTTGTTTCACTGCTTTTATTTGCACTAACAGCAATAGCATGTTCAGTAAAATAGGCCTTTCCAAATGAAATGTTCATATTTCCACAGAGTGCCCCCTGTCTTCCAATAAGTGCATATATTCCATCATGATTATATTTATCTGAATAACCACGTAATCCATTTCCTCCATATACTGGATATGTACCATTTTCTTTTATATCATCAGCCTTTATATTTTTTCCACTTTTAAACTCTTCGCATATTTCTCCCAACTTCCGCTTTTCCCAAGGGTCAGTAAATCCCGGAAATCTTATTTTAGGTACATTAGTTTTATTTTTATCCATTTTATCTCCTATCTTAACTGTCAATTTAGTAGTCAGTAATTAATTACTCAACTTTCGCAATTTAAAAATATTGCAAAGCAATATTTTTAAAGAACAAAGTACAAATAAGAAATATCAAGTAAGGATAATTTTTTTCCGTTATACTACAAAAAATCTTTGATTAAATTTTTGAGGGCTTTTTCACTAAAGCGAAACATTGCTTATTCTTATAAATTTAAAGATTTTTTGCAATAGCTAAAAATCATCCTTATTTATTCTTTGTTATTTAAACTTTGAACTTTTCAAAAGCTTTGCGTCGCATTTTGATTATATTAAGTCAAAATTTTGTATGTGCAAAAATTGAGTTAATTACTATTATTATTCTAAAGAATCTTATCGAATGCTTAAATTTTAAAGTGTCATTATATATAAATTAACTCTCTGCATGGTCATCAGCTAATTCATAAATAGCATCACGCAAACTATTACGATATTTGATTTTAGACAAAACTTGTATTTCTTCGCCATGTGCCAATGTCTTATAGTCCACACTTGCTTTTGCAATTATATCTCGAATTTGGCCAGCATCATCTAAATCCTGCATACCATAACGATGACGGCTAAATAATTCACGCATTTGAGCACTTGTAATAATATCTGTAATTCCCCACTTAACTCTAAAATCTAGGAACATTCTATCAATGCTCACATTATTAGCTGCTTGAATAATTTGTTCACTATCGCTTAATTTTACTGGATATTTAAGATCATAGCCCTCCGGCGGAAAATGCCCTTTTATAATAGCCTTTGCTGCATTCATAACCTTATTAGCATAATTTCTGTCTTCCAAACCATTGGCAAATTGATCAATCCTATCTTTAGTAACTTCTGCTTCTTGTTTCTTTCCTTCATGCACCTGATTCAATAATTGCTCCACCAATTCAGTTAAATAGTCATAATCCACTTTTACATCCTTCACATGAGTCATTTTTAGCTCAATTTGATAAAAAGGAATTTTCTTTTCTTTTGATATATGTTGTTTAAGCTCATTGGTTAATACTGTAGTAAGCATAGTTTCTTGTTCACTTGTCATTCCTAATTTTTCAACTAATTCATCAGGATTATCGTAATTAAAACCTATTGAATTTCCTTCAACTTCTTCAGGGGAATATTGTTTTAATTTAGCCATACCAGCATTGTAATCATGAAGCAAATCAAGCATATTTTCTTTTTTCTTCTCAGAAGGTGGTAATTGTTGAAACTCATTAGTTAAGCTACCCAACTTACTAACAACCTCTTTTACTTCATTAAATACCTCTTCAAAAGGTTTAGCAATAATACCATCTTTTTGGTTAGATTCACGCTGTTCATCTTCTGATAAAATTGCAGAATCTTTATTAGCATAAATTGCAAGAGCTCTATTCATTCGCTTCTCATTTTGAGCAGGCCAGCGATAATTTACAATACGTCCCCAAGGTTTTTCTTGCATATCAGCAATACGATTTGTTCTTGAATAGGCTTGAATAAGTCCAGCCCCTTTAAGTGTTCTATCTACATAAAGTGTGTTAAGCTCTGGTGCATCAAATCCAGTTAAAAGTTGATCTACCACAATTACAATATCCAAGAAGCGCTTGTCTGTAGTAGTTCTATTTAAACGACTGGTAACATCTTCTGTATACGCCGCTACATCATCCATACCAAAGCTTGTACCAAATTCTTCGTTATAGGCTTTAATAGCATCATATAAACCTTGATTAGTTTCAAGCATACTATCATTATTGGATGAATTTTGGCTAAATGTAACTGCTACCTTTAATGTTTGCCTACCATTTTTCTTATTTTCATCATTTACCCGCTGAAATTCATTAAAATACATCATTGCCATTGGAGTACTTGCTTTACCCCCACCAACATGAGTGGTGAAAAGTGCATTATACTTACCCTCGTTTGAACGATTTCTCCAATTCTTAAAAATATCTTCAACAACCAACCTTATATGATCAGGATTTTCATCATAAAAACTTGGTTCAACCGCATCATCCATATCTTCTTGAGTTAGATTATTAATCTTTTCTGCAATTTTTTCTTCAGACCATTTAGGATAACGCTCTCTATAAAAATTTGGTAGATATTTCGATTTCATTTGCTCTTTATCAATTGTCGTTTCAAAATCCACTTTAAATGGTAAAACATTTCTATCTGCAATTGCTTCACGAATAGTATAAGCATGTAATAAAGGTCCAAAAATATCTTCAGTACGCATGCCGCTAGTAGTTTCATCAAACATTGGCGTTCCTGTGTACCCAACCCAAGCAGATTTCTTAAAAGCCTCTTGTATCTTTTCAAAATTTTCACTACCAGTTGAACGATGTGCCTCATCCACAATAAATACAATGTTTTTATCAGGTGATTTAAAAGATTTACGCTTCACCAAGGTATCAAGCTTTTGAACAGAAGTAACAACGATATTATTATCTTTACTCTTTAATTTACGGCTCAAATCATTTGTATTATCAGTATCTTGAACACTACCACTCTTATCCTTACTAGTAGCATCTGGGTCATAGGCTCTATATTTTTCATTTGTCTGTTTTGTTAAAGCAATCCTATCTACTAAAAAAACAACTTTATCAACTTTCGGCATACGACTTGCAAGCCATGCTGTTTTAAAACTAGTTATAGTCTTACCAGAACCAGTTGTATGCCAGATATAACCTACCTTATTTGTGCCAAATTCAAAATCAACTTTCTTTAAACTTTCAATTACATTTTGAGTAGCATATACTTGATATGGACGCATTACCTTTAAAGTTTCTTTGTTTTTTGTGCCATCCAAAATCATATAATTAGTAGCCATCTGATGTGCCATTGGAATACTTAACATTGAATCAGCGAATTCTTTCCAATTACGTACAATTGAATTATCACTCTTACGCTGCCAGTTAAAGGCAAAATCCTTGTTGAACTTGTCCGAAGTTGTATTTGCCATATACTTCACATTATTTGGCGTAATTGCAACTAATATCTGTAAAGTAGAAAAAATATCACCATATTGATTTTCATCTGCATATTGATGCATTTGATTTAGTGCTTCATCCACATTATGTGTATCCCGTTTTTCTTCAATTTGTATAATAGGTAACCCATTAATAAGAAGTGTGGTATCAAAACGACGATCTTCTTTTCCAGTTATAATTGCAGGACGTTCTATTTGATTAACTACTTGATAAACCGTATATCCAGCACCAATTTGTTTTTGATCAAAAACTGTTAAAAATACATGACGACCGTCATCTAAATCAATTTCAATTTGTGATACACCATTAAGTCCATATAAAAATTGTCCAGCCTTATAAGGTGTTTGAATATTAGATATAATCTTTTTAACTTGATTAAATTCTACAGTACTTAATGGATGGTCAAGTGTCCTTTGATTATGCCTCTCAAGAATCTCTTTGAAATTATCCCAAAGCTTTTCTGTAGTTTTAATTTGGGGTTCATATTTCCACAGCTTCGTTTTTACACCGTAATGGGCAGGTTTTTCATTAACCATAAAGCTGCTGATTCCTTCTAGGTGTTCAGGTTTAGTTATGGTTCCACTGGTAATATATTGTATTAATTCAGTTTCAAATTCATCTTCAGTCATTTCTCACTTGCCTCCTCTAACCTCAATAATGTGATTTTTGTTTCAAGTTCTGCTGCTCTATTTTTAAGTCTTTGCAGCCTTAACTGATTAAAATAGACTTGTCCTATAATTTTTTGATTATCTATGGAAGGTACTTTTGGTATTTCAAGTTCTTTAAGTTGTTTTAGAGTATATTTTAAAACCTTAGAACCTTGCAATCCTAGCAAAAACTGTTTCTTTACTGTTTTGTTTTCATTAAGAAGATAAACCAAAAACTTTGAATCAATGTTATGGCTAGTTAGTAACTTAACATAGTTTTGCGTATAAAGATATCCCTCATGCTCTCTTCTTACTATGGTGGCTATTCCCGTAATTAGACTAAATACCACATCACCATTGCATAAGGTGTTCACTTTATCATTAGTTCTGACTTTTTTATTATTCACATCTTTTGAAATAATGCCTACCAAATCATCTGTTAAATCTGTTTGACTATAATAATTAAAAAGAGATGCCTTCTCATCAAACACTTCAGTAATTCTAAACTGAGGTGTTCCACTTACTAATCCAACTAATTCGCTCAACTTTCCCATAAAATATTGTGCCTTTCTAAAATTACTTTATTTACTATGGTATAATAATAGCACCAAAGGAATTTTATTGCAATTATTTAAAGTTAAAATAATATTGAAAAACACCCTCCATTACTGGAAGATGTTTCTCTTAAGTCGGCAATTAAGCCTAAATTTATTTAGTTAATTTGCCCATCTGATAATTTTATTTTATAAGATTCTCTTTAGAAATTTACTACAATTATTCGCATACTTTATCTGGATTTAGGATATTTTTAGGATCAAATGCAAATTTTATATTTCTCATAAGCTCAATATAATCTTCTCCATATTGTCTTCTTATATATTTCTTTTTAGCATATCCTATTCCATGTTCTCCTGAAACTGCACCTTCCAGTTCTTCAGATTTTTTGTACAGGCAGTCAAATACACCACTTAATTTTTTATGCCACTCATCTTCTGATAAGTCATCTTTTAAAATATAAACATGTAAATTTCCATCACCTGCGTGTCCAAAACTTCTTATTCTAATATTAAATTTATCTTGAACGTCATTTGTGTACTTAACAAATTCCGCTACTCTATTTCTAGGTACTACAACATCACATTCATCCATCTCAGTAGTAGTTGCCTTAACAGCTTCAAGGAAAGCACCTCTTGCAGACCAAACGGATTCCTTTCTTTCATCAGTATCTGTAATATATACGTCCAGTGCACCTTCTTTTAAGCATATATCCGCTACCTTTTCATAATCTCCTTCTATTTGATCTTTGCTATTTCCATCAAATGTAAGAAGCAAATAGGCATCCGAAGAGTTATCCGGGAATTTCTTGCCTAAAAATTCTTCTGCTGCAAGTATTACTTCTCTTTGCATAAATTCTATAGCAGTAGGTACAGCTTTTGATTTTATTATTTTAGGTACCGTGCTTATAGCCCTATTTAAATCAGGAAATGGTATAAGAAGGCTTATTGATTTTTTAGGAAGTGGCACTAGTTTTAATATTATCTTTGTAATTATTCCAAGAGTACCTTCTGAACCGCATATCAAATCCTTTATGCTATAACCGGAACTATTTTTTACAATTTTCCCACCAAACTCTAATATTTTACCATTAGGAAGAACTACTTCAATGCCTCTTACATAATCCCTTGTAACTCCATATTTAACAGCTCTCATTCCTCCTGCATTAGTACTTACATTTCCACCAATTGTTGCAGATTTTTCACCAGGATCTGGTGGGTAAAATAAATCATGACTCTCTACAAATTTGCCTATATCCATTAGAAGTACTCCAGGTTCTAATGTCAATGTAAGATTATCTTCATCCAATTCAAGTATATTGTTCATCTTTGTTAAATTTATCATTATTCCACCTTCTATTGGAACAGATGAACCAACAAGACCAGTGCCTGACCCTCTTGCCACTACTGGAATGTTGTTTTTATATGCATAGGCCATTATCTTTGATACTTCTTGTGCACTCAATACTTCTACCATTGCATCAGGATATTTACTTACACCTCCTAATTCATCATGGCTGTAATCTGCGTTTATGTCTTCTCCCACAAAGACTCTATCTTTTCCAAGTAAATTTATTAAAAAATCTATATCAGTATTGTCCAATTTTTTATACTTTTCAATACACTTTTCCATATCATTTCCTCCAAACTAAAATATTCCTTAAATTGCTTCACACAAATTTTTACCAGACTTTATATTTTCTATAAGCTTAGGTATAATTTCATATATGTCTCCTACAATGCCTATGTTTGCTACATTAAATATAGGAGCTTTTGAATCTTTGTTTATTGCAACAATCAAATCTGAATTGTTCATTCCTGCTACAAATTGTATAGCACCGGATATACCACAAGTTATTATAAGTTTTGGTTTAACTGTTCTTCCACTAAGACCAATCTGTCTCTTTGCATCTAACCATCCTGCTTCTATAAGAGGTCTTGTGCAAGCAACTTGTCCTCCAACTAAATTAGCAAGTTCTTTTATAAGTTCCATATCCTTCTCGGATTTAACACCTCTTCCTGCTGCAACTATTACATCAGCTTCAGATATTTCCTCTTCAATTTTCTTCTTGATTATTTTTAATACTTCTATATCTGATTTAAGTTTATTTTTATCCATAGATTCTACAGTTATTTTACCTGATATTTTTTCTGATCTGTCAGGTGCATTCATAACCTTGTATCTAACAGTAGCAAGTTGTGGTCTGTTATTTGGATTCAATATTTGAGCCATTATATTTCCTCCAAATGCAGGTCTTATTTGAACAAGATCTGTATTTTCCTTAATGTCAAGTACAGTACAGTCAGCTGTAAGCCCAGTTCTAAATCTAGCTGCTATTCTAGGTGCCAGTGACCTACCAACCGTAGTTGCACCAACCAAAAATGTAGAAGGCTTTACTTTGTTTATAAAATCTTCAAGAGCTGCAGTATAAGGCTCTATTCTAAAATCTTTAAGCTCATTATAATCATATATAAATACTTCATCTACACCATAATGCAGCAATTCTTCTGCTTTGTCTTTTATATTGCATCCAACAAAAACTGCATAAACAGGATGCTTTATTTTAGCCGCAAGCTCCCTTGCTTTTCCAATAAGTTCATAAGTTACAGGATGTATATTTCCTTCTACATGGTCTACATATACAGCTATTCCCTTCCACAAACTTTTATCTATTTGCTTAATTTCATCTTCTACAAATTCAACTACCCCACAAGGTCCTTTTTTCACACACATCTTGCACATTTTACAAGCAGCACTTATTTCTAATCTTCCATTTTTATTTTCCATTGCTCCAAACGGACATATTCCAATCAATTCTTCTATAATTGAAGGAGTAAGCTTATTTTCATTTATTACTAATTTACCCATATCAATTCCTCCTTGAAACTCTAATCTACGAATTTAAGTTCTTTAAGTTTTTTTGAAAGTCTGTCTGCAAGTTCAATTCCATTTCCCTTCCACATTTCTTTATCATTATTCACTTCTGGTGGAAATATTCTTTCTACCTGGGTTGCAGATCCATTTAATCCATATTTATTTTCATCTTTATCTTCAAAATCCTTGTATCCAAATACTTTTACTTCTCTATCTTTGGTTTCAAGTTTCTTTTTATATGATGGAAGTCTAGGTTGAAATATATCTTTTTCCACTGTTAAAAGACAAGGATATTTTATTTCAGCTACTTCAACTGTATTTGGCATATCCATTTTTACTACCATGGATTTTTCTTCAACCTTTTCTATGCTAAGTGCATTAGCTATATGTGGTATTTGCAAGTATTCAGCCATTTCAGGCCCAACTTGTGCAGTATCTCCATCTGTAGTCTGCTTTCCACATAATATTAAATCAATATGTCCCATTTTTTTTATTCCCTGAGCAATAGTATAGGAAGTTGCAAGTACATCCGCTCCTGCAAATTTTCTATCTGAAAGAAGCACACCTTCATCTGCGCCCATCATATAAGCTTCTTTTATAACATCAGCAGCCTGGGGAGGGCCCATACTTATAACTTTTACTGTTCCTCCTTTTTCTGCTTTGATTCTAAGTGCAGTTTCAAGTGCATACAGATCATAAGGATTCATTTTGGAATCTATTCCTTCTCTTTTTAAAACACCAGTTACAGGATCAACTTCAACTTTAGAAGTTCCTGGTACCTGTTTTATACATACTAATATATCCATTTAAGTTACCTCCAAAATTTTTATATGAATTTATAAATTAACTTACAATAACTGAAACTCCATCAGGAATAACTGCTACTTTAGCATCTTTTCCCATAATGTCATATGCTCTTGTTAAAGCTTCAGAAATAGTTGAAGCATGCTGCATATGAATATTTTTTATAATTTCAGGATCACACATATCTGTTACCATTATTACAGTATGTGTACTTAGTATTCTGGCAAGTATTTGAGATTCCCACTGATCTGGTACTGTTTCTCCTCTAGGCACTTTAGAAACTTTCTCTAAAAACTCCTTTGGAGAATTTGCATTTGCCAAATTATTATAAAACCCTTCACCGCCATGACCATCATCACAGGCAGCTACCATTATTATTACACCACCTTCTTTGCAAGTAGCTTCAGCTGCAGTCATGCCTTTAACTGATTGATATATATTTTGATCTAGCGGATATCCTCCATTGGTCGAAATGGCAATATCAGCCTGAACTTTATCTACTTTAGATAAGTCCATCACAAATTTACATCCCTTTTCATGGGCAATCCTGCTGTCTCCTGCAAAAGCATTTATTATTTTCTTATCTTCATCTATAACTACATTTACTATAAATGCAAGCTTTGCTTTTTCTGCAGCATATATCATATCCCTGTGTATAGGGTTATTGTTAAGCTTACCTGTTCTTGCATAAGGGCTTGCTATGAATTCAGAACAATGGTTTGCCATTATGGTCTTTGCCGAAGCTATCCCAGGTAAAATACTTTTTCTTCCTCCTGAAAATCCTGCAAAGAAGTGAGATTCTATAAAACCTTCTGCTATTAAGAGCTCAGTTTCAGCAGCAATTTTGTTTATTATGAGATCTCCACCAGATGGAAGTGTTCCAATTTTAACAAGGCTCTTTTCGTCTCTAGAATCATGTATTATTATATTTTCATTTTCAACTATATCTTTTCCAAATTTACCTATAAGTTCTTCTTTAGTAGTAGCCCTGTGAAATCCCGTTGCTATTAAAATTTTTATATCAATATCTGGATTTACCCTCCTTATTCTTTTTAAAAGTATCGGTGTTATTATTTTACTTGGTACAGGTCTTGTATGGTCGCTGGTTATTATAACCATATCCTTTTTGCCCTTTACTAAATCCTCCAATTTAGGTGAAGCAACCGGATTATCAAGTGCCCTTTCAACTATTTCAACTTCCCCGAATTGAGGTTTGTACTCTTCTGCCCTTGATCTTAAAACTCCAACTAAATTTTTATCATCAATTTGAATTTCAATTGTCTTTTTACTATAAGGTAAACATACTTTAGACATAATCAAATTCTCCTTTCGTAAGTATTAATCTAATTAAATCCAAACATAGGTCCTGCAAAGTAAGCAATAATTCCTAAAACAATTACATAAACTATGCAAAACTTTAAAGTTGAATTTAGTATTTTTCCTTCTTGACCTACAAGTCCAGTAGCCGCTGTCGCAACTGCTATACTTTGAGGTGAAATCATCTTTCCTGCTGTTGCTCCACCAGTATTAGCTGCTGCAAGCCAATACGGATTTAATCCAAGCGATTTGGCAACTTCAACCTGAAGTCCTCCAAAGAGTACATTAGCTGAAGTATCACTTCCAGTTACAAAAGTTCCAAGTGCACCAATTATAGGAGCAATAAGTGGATAAAATCTTCCCGTTGCAGCTACTAGAACGATCGATATAGACTTTATCATTCCGCTGTAACCCATTATCTTTGCAAGAGCTACTATTGCAATTATAGTAATAGCTGACTTATACATCTGCTTAAAGGTACTTCCAAGCACTCCAATTATTTCAGTAATCTTAGCACCCTGGATAAGTCCGCCAATAAATGTAGCTATTATAATTAAAGTTCCTGGATTTGACAACCAGTTAAATGTATAAGGTGATCCTCCTTTTCCCGAATAAATGAGTACTGAAGTTTTTACGGAAGACAATGCCTTATTTATTGGTGGGAACAGTGCACTGCTCAATATTACAAATAAAAATACCAGTATAAAAGGCATCCATGCAAGTATTCCTTCTTTTGTGGAAACCTTTTCTGCTTGCTTATCAGCAGTATCTTTATAGAATATTTTAGCTACGGCAATTGTAACTATCATACAGCAAACAGATCCAAGTATAGCTGGAAGCTCAGCTCCAAGATATTTTGCAGCTAAAAGCTGTGGAACTGCGAAAGAAATTCCTGATGCAAGGGAAATTCCCCAAAATCCCTTTATGGCCTTCACACTTTTTCCTGTAAGCATTACTAGCACAACTGGAACAACCACAATTAAAATTACAAGCTGCAGTCCTACTGCATAACTTAGCTGAGTTACATTAATATTTGCAACTTTTGCAAGAGTTGTTACAGGAATTCCTATTGCTCCAAAAGCAGTAGGTGTTGTATTTGCAATAAGGCATATTATAGCTGCAAATACAGGATCAAATCCAAGTCCTGCTAGTATACTTGCAGGTATTGCAACTGCAGTTCCAAATCCCGCTATAGCCTCCATAAATCCTCCAAATGCCCAGGCTAAAATGAGAACTAATATTCTTTTATCTGTAGTAATACCTGTCATCATTTTTTTTATTACATCCATGCTTTTAGTATAAACTGTAATATTATAGGTAAAAACAGCAGCTATAATGACAATCATAATAGGCCATATTGCAAGAGCTATACCTTCAAGCGCCGCTGTAATTGCATTAAAAATTGGCATTTTCCATACAATTATAGCTAAAATCATAGTAACAGCTAATGTGAAAGGGCATGTTTTTTGTCCCGGAATTTTCAGAGCCCCAAGTGATACCATTAACCAAACAATTGGTATGAGTGCAATAAAAAAAAGTAAATAATTGTTCATTTTAATCCCCCTTAAAAAACCTTATTGGTATTATGGTAATACCACTTTTGACATTATATTAGCATAATCATTTCAATTTTTCTACAATTGTTATATTGTTAACATTACTTATAATAAATTGAATTAATTAAATTATGTTGCAGTTGTAACGTTTTCATAAAATTAGGGTACAGATAAAAATTTTTATCTGTACCCTAATTTTCATATTATAGTGTACTAGCCGTTAACTTATTAACGTTAATAAGTTAACTATTTAAGCAAAAGGTTTTTTACATTTATCCGATGACTACCTGCTCTAATGCTCCCGCTTCTCCAAGTGGTAGCAAAGAGCAGCTACATCCCTGGATAACGATTTCTAATCATTATATGGAGTCTTGACTCCATATAATGCCAAGAACTCTGTTTATCCGATGATTACATATTATTTCTAATATACTTATCCGTAAAATCTAAATGTTTTTTCATTTCTTCTGAAGCCATTTTAGCATCATGATTTTTAATAGCTTCATATATTTTAATATGCTGTGCTGCAAGTACTGATAGATTTCCTTCATTTACAAGTATCTTACCTCTAGCCTCTTTTAAAAAGGAATCCATTAAAAAAGACATTGAATTTAAAATATTTTTTATCAAAAAATTTTCAGTAACTTGGGCAATTTGATAATGAAATTGTTTATCAAGTTCTACATTATCTTTCTCATCTTTAGAAGTTTTGAAAGCATTTGCTAATCTCTCCAGATTACCTAGCTGCTCATCATTTATTTTTTCTGCAGCTATAGCTGCTGTTCTCACTTCTATAATTTTTCTCACTTCCATTATTTCTTCAGGTTTCCCACCCTGGAGCATAAATATTATAGACAATGGTTCAAATAAGCTGTCCTCAAAGCTTTGTTTTATAAAATTTCCTTCCCCCTGCCTGCTGTCTATTAGCCCTATAACTTGAAGCGCCCTTAAAGCTTCCCTTATAGACGTCCTACTCACTTTAAAGTTATCAACTAACTCTCTTTCAGACGGAAGTTTGTCTCCTCTTTTTAAAGTACCATCCATAATCATATTTTCAATTTGCACTATTACATGTTCATATACCTTTGTGTTCTTTATAGGTGTAAACATCAAATGAGCCACCTCAATTCATTTTATCTTATATTTGCATAACTTCTTCTATATATTTTGAGCAGAACCTACAAAAACATTATTCCACTTTGTATATATATCAAATAAACTTACTACATCCTGCTCATTATACAATAATATTTTTTGTTTTTTCATTTCAGGCATTCTCTTTATATATTCATTGTCCTTTGATATTTTACTAAAGGTTTTCGCCAAATTTGAACCACTTATCACTTCATTTTCTCTATTTATTCCAAATTCTTTTTCCAATGCTTTTAGACCTATGGATTTATGCATTTCTTTTTCATATTCTTTTTGCAAATCTATACTTATAAAATAATCTTTTATATTAAATTCTATACCATATTTCTCAAAAAGATAGTTTATTACTGTAAAATCATTATTGCCTGAAAAAGTCACTATATATTTTTTTCCCATTTCAATCATAGTTTCAAAGTAACTTCTTGCTAAATCAAGTATATCTCTTACATCTTTGCTGTTTTCTATCATATACTGAGTTACTTTTAAAATTTGATTTTTGTAATCATAAAAACAGCATCCAAATACTCCTATACATATTGGTTTCTTATATATATAATGCTCTAAATCAAAAAATATAGAATCTTTAAAAACACAGTTATTATTCTCTACTTTTAGTGAACTTTCTGTCATAGGCATTTCAACACCAACATCATTAAGTCTTTCTATCACTTTATCACTCTTCTCCAATTCATTTTAAAACATAGACAATTTATATATCATTTATGCACTTTGTTTCTAGTTTATATATCATATCTTTTCTTTCCACTATTACTTTTGCCTTTTCGCTTAAAACACTATTATCTTTTATTTTTTTCAAAAGTTCCCGGGTTGGATTTACACAGACAGGGTTTCCAACCATATTAAGCATTGCAAAATCTCCTGAAGTATCCCCATATGCATAACTTTTTGCTAAATCTATACCATATTTTTCAACTAATAATTCTATGGCTTTTTTCTTGCTAACACTATCCCACATAGGAACAACTTCTCCCGTATAAATATCACTACTATCTATAATATACACAGCTCCTACATAATCGTCAAATCCATATCTAACAGCCATCTCCCTTACAAGCTCCACCGGGCTTCCAGATACAGTTATAACCTTGTGCCCCTGCTCCTTATGCCATTTTATCATATCCCTAGTATAAGAATACACCCTATGGCCCTTTTGTGAAACTACATTTTTGGCTATAAATTCTATTTGAGATCTGTGAAGACCTTTTATAGCTTCAATATATATACCAGCAATCTTTAAAAGATAATTATCATAATTTCCCTCTCTTTTATCCCACTTTTCATATTCTGGTTTAACTTCCTTATACCATCTTTCTCCAGGTATTACTTCATATTTCACTAATTTTTTGAATACCTCTGTTATAAGACCCTCTCTATATAAAGTACCATCAATATCAAAAAAAGCTGCTATACTCATACTCTTTATTCTCCTTAACTATTATTTGAAAAAACATAAATATATCTTATTATTTTAACATACATACTTATAATATCAATATTCAAAAAAAAATAATCGGTTGACAGTATATTTCTAATATGATATTATAATATCAGAAATGATAATGATTTTCATTATATTTAACAAATTGGGAGGTGGCTTTATATGAGTATTTGCGATTTAAAACTAGGTGAAATTGGAATGATAAAAAGTATAAATGGTAATGAAAAATTAGTTAAAAGACTTCTTGCTCTTGGATGCATAGAAGGGACTGAAGTATTATTAAAAAATTGTGCTCCTTTAGGGGATCCTATAGTTATAAACTTAAGAGGTTTCAATTTAGCTATACGTAAAAAGGATGCACAAAATATATCAGTAAATGTCCCTGCATAAAATTATTAATAATGAAGTTATAGACGGGAGGAGTAATATGATCGTAGCAGCTTTACTTGGCAACCCAAACGTGGGTAAAACTTCTTTATTTAATCATCTAACTGGTTCAAATCAATATGTTGGAAACTGGGCTGGAGTAACCGTTGAAAAAAAGGAAGGTTACGTAGATAATTTTATAAAAATTGTAGATTTGCCCGGAATATATGCCATGGATACATATTCTAACGAAGAAAAAGTATCCAAAGAATTTTTACTTACAGGAAATCCAAGCGTAATAATAAATATTGTAGATTCATCAAATCTAAATAGGAATCTATATCTTACAACTCAATTGAAACAATTTAATAAACCTATTATATTAGTTTTGAATATGATGGATGCAGCAGAATCTAAAGGATTAAAAATAGATTTTTCAGCACTTTCTAAAGAACTAGGAGTAACAGTGGTTCCAATTGTAGCAGCTAAAGGAAAAGGTATAGACAACCTTCTTGAAATTCTTAAAAGTGGTAACTTTTTAAAAGAAACAGATAATAGCAAATTTATCTTTGAAAATGAAAAAACAGCCTATTCCTATATAAATAATATTTTAAACAAATGTGTTAAGGAAACAAAAAAAAATATTACTTCAACTACTGAAAAAATAGATAAAGTAGTTTTAAATAGATTTTTAGCTTATCCAATATTTTTAATATGCTTAATATTGATCTTCAAATTTACTTTTAGTTGGGTAGGCCAGCCTACTGCAGATATTTTTGACAACTTTTTAGAAAGCTTCTTAAAACCAGATTTAAAGATACTCTTAGCAGGAACAAGTAACTGGTTTAGTTCTCTTTTAGTAGATGGTATTCTATCTGGTGTAGGATCTGTAGTTGTATTTTTCCCCGTTATATTTTGCTTATTTTTAGGAGTATCTTTTTTGGAAGACAGCGGATACATGGCAAGAGGGGCTTTTATAATGGACAAACTTATGAGAAAAATGGGGTTGTCTGGAAAAGCTTTTATACCACTTATAGTAGGTTTTGGTTGCTCCGTACCTGCAATTATGACTTCTAGAACACTTGAAAGTGAAAAAGATAGAAAATTAACAGCATTACTTATACCTTTAATGTCATGTAACGCTAGATTACCTATATATGCACTATTTGCATCAGCTTTTTTCACTAAAAATAAAACTACTGTAGTATTTTCTTTGTACATTCTTGGAATCTTTATAGCCTTTTTAATTGGCCTGATTTTTAAAAATACCTTATTTAAAAAAGACGAAGAACCTTTTATAATAGAACTTCCTGAATACAATATTCCTGAATTAAAAAGTTTGTTATTTCACACTTGGGAAAAAGCTAAGGGATTCTTAAAAAAAGCAGGTACCATAATATTTTCCATGTCGGTTTTAATCTGGTTTTTGTCTAATTTCAATTTATCTGGTATGGTATCCATGGATAAAAGTATTCTATCTTCTATCGGTAAATTAATAAGTCCTATATTTTCACCAATGGGATTTGGCACCTGGCAAAGTTCAGTATCACTTATTACAGGTATCACCGCAAAAGAAATTGTATTAAGTACTATGAGTATTGTATATGGTGGAAATTTAGTCACCTCTCTTCAAAGTCAATTTTCCCCTATTTCCGCTTATGCATTCTTAGTTTTTGTATTACTATATACCCCTTGTATATCTGCAATAGCAACCATGAAAAAAGAATACGGAAACAAAATAGCAGTATTTTCCGTAACATACCAACTTTTACTGGCATGGATATCTTCTTTTACTGTATTTAATATAGCTTCACTTATATTTAAGTAATGGAGGGGTTTTAATTGTTAGAAATTATAGTAACAATACTTATTGCAGGAACAGCCTTGTATATACTTTATAGAAATATTAAAAATAGAGCCAAAGGTAAATGTGATTGTGGATGCTGTACTGGTTCAAAATGTCCCTATCATACAAAAGATTGTAATAATATAAAAAGGTTCTGATATAAATATCAGAACCTTTTTATAACATAATCCAATATATCTTCGATGGATATAATTCCTTTAACCGTATTTTCATCATCTATTACAGGAATAGATACTATGTTCTTTTCCCTCAACCTTTTCGCAACAGTTAAAATGTCCTCGTCACTTTTAGCTGTAACTACATTCTTTGCCATAACCCAGTCAACAGGACATGTATCATAATGTCCTTCTTCCATTAGAAACCTATATATATCTGCTTTTACTATCATACCTGTTAGTTTACCGTTTTCATCAACCACGGGTGCTCCATTTATATTATGGTCATACATTACATCTAGAGCCTTATGGAGACTATCTTCTCTCTTTAATTTCACAATATCAGAATGCATTATCTCTCCTACCATACTATTATCCCTCCCTATTTCAATTATACAGTTATTTTTCAATATAAAGTACAAATATTTCAAAAATTTAATTTTATATTAAAATTACTAGTAACTATTATTTATTATATTTACTAATTCATCACAATCATTTTCACCTTTTAGGAGATGGTTTATGACGTGAGAAGCAGCTCTTTTAGATACTTTTTCTAATGGAACATCTAGTCGTATATTATTCTTTTTCAAAAGTACTTTCAAATATTTTAACTGTTTCTCTGTAATACAATCTTCCCTTACAAGCAAATTATTATTTTTAATTTTGCAAGCAAATTCATGTATTTTAGGTAAATTTAAAACATCTTCATAATTATGAAGCATTATAGTTTTCTTTACATTTTCATTTTTACTTTCTAGAAATTCTTTATACAGATCTACACTAATTCCACCATCTATTTTATCTTTTCGTTCTATTCCCACATGTTTCTCTACAGTCTTTAAATTACATCTTTCCATTCCAAGTTGTTTATGGTAAGGTCTTATAAGCCTGTACAAATCTATGTGATGTTCAGGAGCTTCAAAACACATATTGTTTTGATGAGCCCTCTCTTTTATAAAAGGCTCATCAAATGCTATTCCATTATAGGAACACCAGCTGCTGTATTTTTTTACATCTAATCCAAAATTATATATAACTTCTCTTTCATCTTCTAAAACATCAGAAAAATACTGTTTCATTTCAAAGTCATTCCTGCTTAAAAATCTCCCAAAAGATATAAGTATTATGTTGTCATGTTCTCTGTCAAATCCTGTTGTCTCTATATCAAAATATGCCACATCATCCATATTACAACTTGAAAATATATCTTCTGAAATATTTATACGCTGTTTATATTCTTTGATTTCCATAACCTAGTTACTAAGTAACTTCTCCATCTCCATTCTGCTGTAGAATTGAAAATACAAATGCTATTTTTACATTTCTTCTACTACATCTATTCCAAGTAAATTCAAACCATTTTTTATTACCCGGCAGGAAGCCTTTACAAGTTGAATCCTAGCTTCCTTAACACTTTCATCTTCAGCATTTATAATACTATGTGCATTGTAAAACTTATTAAAGGCTTTAGCTGCATCTATTACATATCTAGTTACTATAAATGGTTCCAACTTATTTATAGCATTTAATACTGCCTTATTAAAACCATGAAGTATTTTTACAAGTTCAAATTCCTCTTTACTATTTAATTTGCTGTAATCTACATTTTCACTTATACCAGCAGGAGCTTTCCTTAATATACTTTTTCCTCTAGCATAGCTATATTGTACATAAGGACCAGTTTCTCCTTCAAAGCTCAGCATTTCATTCCAGTCAAATACTATATCTCTTTCTCTGTTGTTTTTTAAATAAGTGAATACAACAGCTCCTACACCTATCTTCTTTGCAACTTCTTCTTTATTTTCAAGCTCAGGATTTTTTTCATTTATTATTTCAAGGGTCCTCTCTATAGCTCTGTTCAACAAATCCTCTAAGAATATTACGTCTCCCTTCCTTGTAGAAAGTTTTTTATCTGCAAATCTTACAAGACCAAAACCTACATGTACACATGAATCAACCCAATCTTTTCCCATTAATTTAAGAGTTGCAAATATCTGTCTAAAATAAAGTGACTGATCGAGTCCCACTACATATATACATTTATCAAAGTCATAAGTTTTCTTTCTATATATAGCTGCAGTCAAATCACGAGTTGCATATATAGTAGCTCCATCCGATTTCTTTACAATGCAAGGAGGTAAATTATAATCATCAAGCATTACAACTTTTGCTCCATTACTATCAACTAAAATACCTGTCTTGTCTATTTCCTCTACAACAGCATCCATTTTATCTGAATAAAAACTCTCTCCTGCATAAGAATCAAAATCCACATTTAGAAGATCGTATATCTTTTTAAATTCTCTAAGGCTTAAATCTTTAAACTTTTTCCAGAGGGTAACTTCTTCCTCGCATCCATCTTCTAATTTCTTAAAATACATTCTACCTTCTTCATTGAGTGAAGGATCTTTTTCAGCTTCCTCATGAAATTTAACATATATTCTTAAAAGCTCTTTTATTGGATCTTTATGTAGGGAATCTTCATCACACCATCTTTTATAAGCAGATATGAGCTTTCCAAATTGAGTTCCCCAATCTCCCAAATGATTTATTCTGGTACAGTTATATCCTTGAGAACTTATCATTTTATACAACGCATTTCCAACAGATGTACTAAAAAGGTGTCCTACGTGAAATGGCTTTGCAATGTTAGGTGAGGAAAACTCTACAACTACATTTTTTCCTTTACCTATCTCAGACTTCCCATAATTCTCTCCTTCTTTTAATACCTTCTCTAAAGTATCTTTTGTAAAAGCTGCTTTATCCACAAAAAAGTTTAAATAAGGTCCTAGATTTTCAACTTTTTCAAAATATTCTTTGTCTAATTTACTTTTCAATTCTTCTGCAATCATATTTGGAGCTTTTCTTAACGTCTTTGCCAATTGAAAACATGGAAAGGCATAATCCCCCATCTCAGGCTTTGGAGGTATCTCTATCAAGCCTTTTATAAAATCCAATTCTAAATCTACATTTTCTTTAATTCTTTCTGCTATTATTTCTTTATAGTCCATAACTTTATGTTAAATAAATTTATATTTATTTAACATTATTCAACTCCTCTCCTGTTTACATTCTATTATTTTTCATATCCAGTTGCATGATTTTTATGCCAATTCCAGGCAGTTCCAATAATGTTCTCCAGAGAATTATACTTTGGCTTCCATCCAAGCTCTTCCTGGGCTTTCTTAGAAGAAGCCACAAGCACTGCCGGATCCCCTTGTCTCCTAGGTGCAATTTCAGCCTCTATTTTTTCTCCAGTTACCTTTCTTGAAACTTCAATTACTTCTTTTACAGAAAATCCTTTTCCATTACCTAAATTATAAATCTTACTTTCATTTTCTTTCATAATTTTATTTAGTGCTAAAAGATGAGCATTAGCTAAATCAGTTACATGAACGTAATCTCTAATACAGGTACCATCTTCTGTATTGTAATCATCCCCAAATATGAATATTTTATCTCTCTTTTTTAAAGCTACTTGAAGTATTATTGGAATTAAATGAGTTTCAGGCCTGTGATCTTCTCCTATATACCCATTTATATGTGCTCCAGCTGCATTAAAATATCTCAGTGCAGCATACTTTATACCATATGCCCTATCACTCCACTTCAAAACTTTCTCCACTGTAAGCTTTGATTCTCCATAGGGATTAGTAGGATATGTAACTGCATTTTCTAAAATTGGTATGCTTTCAGGTTCACCATAAGTAGCTGCAGTTGATGAAAATACAATATACTTTACATTATGTTTTCTCATTGCTTTAAGTAAATTTAAAGTTCCACCTACATTATTATCAAAGTATTTAAGAGGTTCATCTACACTTTCCCCTACAAGAGAATAAGCAGCAAAATCTATTACGGCTTCAATTTCATTTTCTCCAAATACTCTGTCAAGTATATTATCATCTCTTAAATCTCCCTTATATACCTTTCCACCTAAAACTGCAGATCTATGTCCCTTTTCAAAATTATCTAATACAATAACTTCTTTTTTATTTTCCAATAACTCAGCAATCATATGACTGCCTATGTATCCGGCTCCACCGCAAACTAAAATTGCCATTATAAATCCTCCAATATAAATTATAACTTTATAGTCATTTAAATACTATATTTTATATTTTATATCTATTTCATCCTATTTGTCTACTATAGTTGTAATTATACTATATATATAATGTTATAAAGAGCATAACCTAATTAAAAAACGGTATGCTCTTTATAATTTAATTCATTCTAATTGCCATTCAAGGCAAGATATCTTTCTTAATTTTACCATACTCAACTACTATATGTCCATTAACTATTACATAATAAACTCCATTGAGTCTTTCCTTATCTAAAAAATTTCTCAACAGCATTATCTTTTAAATTTTTAACCTTTAATTCTTTGCCATAATTAGAACTATATAAAATAAATTTGTAATTACAAACTCCTTTATTGTGCTGAAAATAATTGTATGATAAAGTCACAGATTGTATAGTGGATAGCTTTAAAACAGATTGAGTTTTATTAAAACTATTATGGCATATACAAACCAAATCCCTATTTATTCCTAGTGCTGTATTTCTAAATTCCATATGCCCTATAATAAATAATATTATAAACATGGCTATGCTAAATAAAATAAAACTTGGTTTTATAAATGCAATTATGCAAGTTACACTTACCCAAAATATAATTTTTTTATAAAAAAAACTAACATATACATTACTAAGAGGTTTATTAAAATTATCTTCATACAAAAATTCATCAAGCAAATTTTTTAATATTTCATCTTTCAATTGGGTACTGCATATGGGATACAGTATAGCTTTTTCTCCTTTTTCATCTCCGTATCCAATACTTTCTATTTCTATAGTAAAATACCCAAAAGCTTGCATTAAAATAGTCTGTTTAAGATGTATACCCTTAATCTTTTCTCTATCAAAACTATAATTTTTTTTATTTAAGACTCCGTAATTTATACAAATTTTATTATTATCAGCCCACATCCTGAAATTATAATATTTTGTAAAATTATATATAATGGACAGACATAAACTTACAAATAAAATAATACAAACTATAATTGCGATTATATAAATTTTTTCATAAAAAGTTGTATAATTAAATCCTTTAAAATATTGGGATGTATCAATATTAAGTTTAAGTAATTTTTTAGCACGTTCCTCAAAAAATTGCTGTATGGCAAGCAATATAGCTAGTCCCTTAAACAGTGAATTAGAAATAATAGAATATATAAATAATTCTTTTGAACCTAAACTATAAGATTCCTGTCCATATTTATTTTTAAGTGTATTCGTATTTTCCTTAAGCAGTATACTTCTAAGCTCCTCAGCCCTATCTCTATTTAAAGTAAATTTCAATTCACTTCCATGATCCTTTGCATCTCCTGTATCAATTTTTATAGTTGCTGCATTAAAAACTTGTTCAAAGAAATTTGTTGAAATGTCAACTGTATTGATTTTTTCTAAAGGAACTTCTACTTTTTTTATGCTAAAAACCCCTTCTTTGTGATAAATAGACTTTTCTCTTATTATAAAAATGTTTTTTCTCCATTCTATAATTTCATATGCTAGAAGTAGTATTAATAAAATTACTGCAATTAAAATTCCTAATCTAAATCCAATCCACTTAATTAGGAATCCTGATGCAAAAATAATTCCTATCATTTCTTTTAATATTGTTCCTAAACTATAAAATAATTTAAAGAAATGATTTCTCTCTATCCTATCCAATTTTATCACCCAATTCTATAACATTTTTAAGGTTATTTGCGACTTTTTCAGCATCTTCCACAGCTATAGCAGGGATTTTATGTGTACCCCCTGCCGTTATAATATTTACAGAAGCTATTTTACACATTCTTTCAATTGGTCCCTGTTCTATTTTTAAATTTTGAATTCTAGAAATTGGAATTATTGTTCTTTTTCTTATGATTATACCTTCTATAAGTTCAATTTTATCTTCAAATATGCCATATTTCCACTGCTTATACTCTAAAAAAGGCCATATAAAACTATCCAAAATTGAAACAAATATTATTATTGCAGTTAAAAAATTCAAAATACATTTTAGTACTTTCATATCTTCAATTTTGGGCATTAAGAACAAATTCACACATATCACATATAAAGCTATAAATATAACACTAATTACTGTTCTTCCAATAATCCATAATTTTATAGCATTTTTGTCGATCTTATCATAATTCATAGTTAATCTCCTTTACATATCTAGTGTACTTGCTCGTATACTAATTAGTTTTACCTATATTATATATTACATAATTATACTTTCGTATTTCAAAATTTAATAAATCTTTTATAATTATTATATATTGACGTTTATATTTGTATATCATAATATGTAAATGTAAAGATTCAAATATAGAAAAATAACGAGGTAGAACTATGGACAATAATTATAAAGAATATGCCAATACTGCTGAACTTCTTAAGGTACTGGCACATCCTATTAGACTATGCATAGTCAGAGGACTATTAGATAAGGGCTGCTGTAATGTTACCCATATGCAAAATTGCCTTCAAATTCCTCAGTCAACTTTATCACAACACCTACAAAAATTAAGGACAGCAGGAATTATAGAAGGAACTAGGAACGGACTTGAAGTTAATTACAATGTTTGTAATAAAACAGCTATTGATTTAATTCATGTTTTATTTAAGTAATTTCAATGATCTATAGAGTTCAAACAAAAAAATCAACTTATACTCCAAATATTTTTTACAACATTCAGCTCGATT
Organism: Clostridium sp. AWRP; assembly: GCF_004006395.2. NCBI lineage: Bacteria > Bacillati > Bacillota > Clostridia > Eubacteriales > Clostridiaceae > Clostridium > Clostridium sp. AWRP. The sequence continues at coordinate 2,429,578 of NZ_CP029758.2, forward strand.
AAATATTGTAAAAATATGCCTACGTATAAGTTGATTTTTAAGTTAGAAAACTCCTTAGGACTAATAATCTTTCATACAAAAGGGCTCAAGCAATATCCTTATCCATAACTATTAATTCTTAATTCTCAATTTTTAATTGTACTTTAATAGCTATACAGAATTTTTTCTTAACTTTACTTCTTGTTTACTTGGATAAATGGTATCAGAATATATATAATCTACGCCCATTTTAGCAGCTCTTTTAAAATCTTGTCTTCTATCAATTGTCCAACAAAATACCTTTAACCCATCTTTATGCGCCAATTGTACAATTTTCTTAGTAAGTAAATCATATCTGGAATCTAAAGCTACAGCCCCTATAGACTTTGCATACATATAACCATGGAGTCTACTATTGGGATTTATAATTGGCATTATACGAATCTCATTATCTTTACTTTTTAAATATTCCAAAGCTGGATAATTAAATGAATGGACGATGACTTTTTTTTCGTAACCATATTCATGGATAATATCTAAAAATGTATTAATATCTCTATTTCTTTTACTTAGAAATTTAATTTCAAATATTGGTACAAGATTGTATTTAGAACATTCCGTCAATGCTTCCTCAAATCTAGGCACTTTTAAATTAGGATATTGAGCTATATTTGCACCCTTATCAATCTTAAGCTCATCTATTTCATCTGACGACTTTTTTGTTATTAGTCCCCTTCCATTAGTTGTTCTATTAAGTGTAGGATCATGGAGTAAATATAAAACACCATCGGAGGAAGAGCATACATCTAATTCTACTCCCCAATATCCCATTTTACCTGCAACATCAATAGCAGGAATGGAATTTTCAGGAGCAAATTTATTTGCTCCACGATGAGCTATTACTATAGGTTCATTTGACATTACAGTATTATTAACTTTTTTTGGTATATTGTTCTTTCTTTTATAACTTACATTACTTAATTTATTAATTTTTATATTAGATGAATATTTAAAAGAAAGAGAATTGGTATTGTAATAAAAAGTTACAGCCATAACTTTCAAAAGTAATACAGTAAACAATATAAGGATAACATTTGTAAATATCTTTTTATAAATACTATTTCCCCCCTTATTAATAAAACTTTAAACTTAACTAAATATCTTAGCAAATCTAATCTTAGCTTAGAAATACCATACTAGACAAAAACATAATTTTTCTCATTATTACTCTTCTAATTCTATCATAAATTATCTATAATAGTCTAATTTACGAAAAATATATATAATAATTTTGCTGCATATAAGAGCCAAAATTATTCCTCCTAATACATCTATATGATAATGAACATATAAATATAGTCTAAAAAAAGATATCAAAAATGTTAGGGTAAAATAATCATCATATAAAGCATAGCAAAAAAGTTTCCAGAAAGTTAAACTTCCTGGAAACTTTTTATCAAAATATTATTTCATATTTTCCACTTCTTTTTCTATACTATTAAAATCTACATCTTCTAATTTAATAACTTTTGTACTATGCCTTTTTTTATACCATACCCATAGACCGAAGAATAAAGGCAGTCCTATATATGAAGAAATAACTCCACCCCAATCTATTTTAGCTTCTCCAAAATAAGTAATACCTTGGCCTAAGATAACCACAATACAAAGCACAAGTGCTATAATCGGACCCAGTGGAAATAATTTAGCCTTATATTTTAACTTACTAAAATCACGTTTTTGTAAAGTATAAGCCTTTCTAAAACGATAATGGCAAAATGCTATTCCAACCCAGGCTACAAATCCTGCAAGTCCTGAAGCTGCTACTAACCATACATACACCGTAGTTTCTGCATAAAATCCAGTTAAAAAACAAGCAGATGCTACTATAGTAGTAAGTATAAGTGAATTTACCGGTACTCCCCTTGAATTAACTTTTGCAAAACATGCTGGTGCATTTTTTTCTTTAGCCATAGAATATAACATTCTCGTTGAAGCATACATTCCAGAATTTCCTGCAGATAAAACAGAAGTTAAAACAACTGCATTCATAAGAGAAGCCGCTCCTGCTATACCTGCCTTTTGAAATACCATTGTAAAAGGACTTGTATCAACTCCTGCATTCATATAAGGTATAAGAGCTCCTACTACAAATATTGTACCTATATAAAATAATAATATTCTCCAAAATACAGCATTAATTGCCTTTGGTATAGTTTTTTCTGGATTTTCACTTTCTCCTGCTGCTATACCTATAAGTTCTGTACCTTGAAAAGAAAATCCTGCAATTAAGAAAACTAAAAATATAGATTTAAAGCCACCTACAAAAGGCGCATCTCCTACTGTAAAGTTTTTAAATCCTACAGGTTTTCCATTAAATATTCCACAAATAGTTGCCACACCTACAATTAAAAATACGATAACTGTAAAAACTTTTATACCAGCAAACCAAAATTCTGATTCTCCGTAGGCTTTTGCAGACAATAAATTAAGTCCAACTATAAGTACTAAAAAACATACACTCCATATAATAGACGGTACACCTGGAAACCAAAATTTCATTATCAAGGCCCCTGCCACCATTTCTGTTGCAACAGTTATAGCCCAATTGTACCAATAGTTCCATCCAAGTGCAAAACCCAGTGCCGGATCTACAAACTTAGTGGCATATGTACTAAAGGAACCTGAATCAGGCATGTACGTTGCCATTTCTCCTAAACTTGTCATTAAAAAATAAACCATAACTCCTATACAGCCATAAGCCACAAGTGCTCCTCCAGGACCCGCCTGTTTAATCGTAGCTCCTAGAGCTAAAAATAATCCTGTTCCTATAGCTCCGCCCAAAGCAATCATATTTAAATGCCTGGCTTTAAGACCTCTTTTAAGTTCATAGGTCCCCTCTTGTTTTTGTTCTGCAACACTCTGCATTTTTTTCCCCCCTTATCGGTTTTTAATTTCCGATAAGTGATATAACTAAGACGGACATAAGGTGATCATAAAAATAACCTTGAGAGTATACTCAAGGTTATATAAAGACATATTAATCCTCTAACGAATGATAGCTCTCCACAAATTAACCTTGTGACAGTTTTACATATATTTTATGTAAAACCAATTACTTAGCATTAAAGCATCTGCTAAATAACTTCGGCAAAATTTCCTTTCAAGTTGTATCATAGTGCTTAACTCCTCAACTCTACTCTTAAATTCTGCACCTCTACCTCAGTTATTCACTTATATTAATATATTATGAACTAAAACTTTAAGTTAGTCAACAGATTTTGTACTCTAAAGTACATTTTGTAAAAATATTATTGAATATGCAAAAAATATATCATATTAATCGTCAGGTACATTAATTCCTGCCATTTTCATAAGATACAGAGCATTTCTCGTTTTCGATGCACCTCTATGTAATTTATAATCAAACTGTATTTTATTATCTTTATAATATTCTCTAAAATGATAATTTTTTACTCTTTCATTACTTTCCCTCTCTATATCACATAATTCCAAATCATGAGTTGATACCATACCACAGGTATTAGAATCCATTAATTCATTTATAAGTATCTTAGCTCCAGTGTGCCTATCTATAGAATTAGTGCCTTTAAATATTTCATCTAATAAGAAAAAAATATTTTCTCCTCTATTTGCAGCTTCTACAATAGATTTTATTCTCAAAATTTCTCCATAAAAAGAAGATATATTTTTTTCTAAATTGTCACTTATTCGCATACAGGTGTAAATACTCATTATAGAACAACAAAATGATTTTGCACGAACCGGTGCCCCCGAATAAGCAAGTACTAAATTTATACCTGCTGTTCTTAAAAAAGTGCTTTTCCCAGACATATTTGATCCCGTGATAAGCGCTACTTTAGAATTTTTATTCAAATCCAGATTATTACAAACTGCCTTATCCCATAAAAGAGGATGTGCCATAGAATCTGCTTTTAAAACCAAGGAATTATCCAAAATTTGAGGCATTGTCCAATTTGAATGGTCAAATGCTATAACTGCAAGACTACTCAACATTTCAAATTTTCCAACAGTTTCAATCCAGCCATAAAGCTCACTTCCATTTTGTTCCCTCCACTTTTCAAAGGCAAACATACACTGATAATCCCAAAGGAAAAATATATTAAGTATTATATATGCAATGTTCTGGCGCTGAGATATGCTCTCTGATATCTTTTTTAGCTTATATATTTCTTCTGCTGCATTTTTCAATTTTCCATTTTGTTTTTTTAATAGCATACTTTTTAAGTCTTTTAAGTAATCACTCTGAAATTCTTCTTTGCATATTAAAGATATAGTTTTTTCATAAGATCTTATATTACTTTTTAAATTAAAAACCGTGTTTAAAGTACTAAATCTGTTTTTAGCCCCTGGTAAAAGTAAAATTATTTGAACTACAAGTGCTGCATACCCTATAGAATTATTAAAAAAGTGAAATACAAAACTCATAAACAAAAGCATTATAGTTACAATAGGAATTATTTTAAATACAACTATAATGTATTTATTTCTGTATGTTGAATTCTTAGTTGAAACTATTTCTTTAAGCTTTGAAACACTCTCCTTATTATCTTCTATGGATGAACTCTGTGCCTCTAGATGCTGTCTCCACTTCAATTTAGATGACAATTCCAAAACCGCACTTTGTCTTTTTTCTATATCTTTAGAATTTCCTAAAGGTGATGACAGCACATTTTTTAAGTTTTCCTTTCCAAGATAAGTATTACAACAATTAATGCATTGAAATAATGAGTTTTCACCAAATATATCAAGATCCCAGGAATAATTATGCTCTACATTCCTAAAATTTTCTCCTTTTTCGTTAAATTCTTTCCAATCACCAACTATTCTTTTTAGCGAATTACAATTTATTTTTACTAGTTTTTTTGTAAAATCTGTATTTTGTTTTAACTTTTCATGGACTCTTACTGCAAGTACAAACAATATAGCTGAAACCAGAAAAATACTTAAGCTCATATAGTAATAGTTTTTAATATATAAACCTACTATAAAGATTATTCCTAGCAAAAATATTAAAAAACGTAACCTACTCATACATACTACAGCAGAACTTTGTCTTTTCACAAGATGGTCATAATGCTTTTTTCTTCTGCAGTAGATTTCTTCAATTTCATCCAAGTATATTTCTCCTCTTTTCTCACTACATCTATGTTTTTATTTGCTATTTTTCAACCTACTTACTTTTAACTCATCAAAATAATCTTTTATCTTCAGATCCATGCCTAATATATGACTTGATATCCAATTGTACACAAAATCCAAAATATCCAAAATTGATTTTTGTGTATCCTCATCTATTTCATCTAAATCCAAGTTTTCTATTTTTTCTATAAATTTATCATGCACTCGTTTTTGTTCCGAATAACCTGGATAGTCATACATTTGCATAATCTTTTCTTCATCCTCAAAATGATAAACAGTATACTCTTTTAGATCATCAATTAAATTTAAAATATCACCAAAATAGTCCACATGATTTTCATTGACAGCTAACTCATATATGGACTGTCCTATTTCAAATAACTTTTGGTGCTCATCATCTATTCTCTTAATTCCACAAGCATATTCATCTTTCCATTCAAACATAGTATACTTCCCTTCTAAATATTTTATTGTAAAATTTTATAACTTACTGATTGCACTGCTTCTGTACATATTATAACAAAATTTAAATTAGTAAACTACTACTAATTTAAAACGCCGCCGGAATAACACCGGCGGCGTAAAGAAAATAAAAAATTATTCACTCATTAAATCCGTAGGAAACATTTTTACATAACCCTTCCTGGTATTACGGCATCTAATATTCCAATAACTATTGCTGCCAAAATAGCTCCTACTATAGTAACTCTCATATATGGAACTAAAAATTGAGTTAAATATAATATTACAGCTGCAATTACAAAACCTTTTACTCCCTTCCCAAAAGGAGACGCATCTATATTCATAAATCTTTCCACTAAATAATCTATTAAACTTATTACAACTGCTGCAGCTACATATGACCATAATCCTGATATCTTAAAACCAGGTGTTAAAAATGAAGTTATTGCCAGTACAACCACCGTTAAAACAAATCTTAATATATAACCTCCCCATGTAGATCTTTCAGGTTGCTTATTTGTATCACCCATGGAAGTCACTCCTTTTTCAATAAAATATTTATTCACTTATATTTTTGCCTAAAACATAAAAAATATTTAAAAATAAAAAATTTTTTAAATACAAGTTATAACTATTTTATTTTTAGATAAAACTAAATTTAAAATGAATATTGACAAAATTTAAGAAAAAAGGTATAAGTAATATTGTCTATATAGTAAATACTTATAAATTACTAAAAAGGAGTGTAACAATGAAAACATTTCAAACTCTTATTGATGAAACTTTACAAGCTAAAGATTTAGATGAGTTAGAATCTGCTGCAGATCTATTTCAATTTGGTATAGAAAAAGGATATTATAATCAAAAACAGTCAAATGAATTTAACACTACATACTGGAAAATAAAGAATAAATATTTGGCTTATGAAATTGCAAATGAGATAAAATACAGTAAACTGGACATTTTAACTATAGTTATTAATGCACCAGTGAACATAAAGGACAATAAGTCAGAACTTTTAAGCTATGTAAATGGCCGTATAAAGGCACTTAGAGGCAAAATATCTGGGATTAAATAGTGTAAAAGCCAGATGAAACTATCATCTGGCTTTTACCTATACTCAATATCTTATTTTAAGCCCTGTTCATAGGCCTGAATCATCTTTTTAACCATATTTCCACCTACGGAACCTGCTTCTCTAGAGGTAAGATCTCCATTATAACCTTCTTTTAAATTTACTCCTACTTCTCTAGCTGATTCCATTTTAAATTTATCTAAAGCCTCTTTAGCTTGTGGAACTAAGACTCTGTTTCCTCTACTGTTTGCCATAATTGTTCCCCTCCTCATTTTTAAATTATTTGTTTTGTATTACACTATCAGTTTGCTCTATATAAAAATTATTACTCTATAAAATTAAATGAAAATATACTATATTATAGGGTATCTAGAAACTTTTATAAGCGAAAATTTTTCTTTACTATACTGTGAAAAGCCTTAAATTTAAAGCTTATTGAAACTTTTCATGATTAAAGTAGTATAATAAATATAAGTTAATTTTAAAAGTAGGTGATTTTGTTGTATAAAAAAGGAGACTTTCACTTACATACTACTTCCTCTGATGGTAACTTATTTCCATCAAAACTAGTATGCATGGCAAAACGAGAAGGTGTTGATATTATTTCAATAACAGACCATGATACCTTATCTGGTATAGATGAAGCTTTAAATGAAGGAGAAAAAATAGGTATCAAAGTTATTCCTGGAATAGAACTATCTACCTTGTATGAAAATAAAAGCGTTCATATACTAGGGTATTTTAAAGATATTTCTCATATATCTCCAAAGTTTATAAACTTCTTAAAAGAAATGAACTTATACAGAATAAACAGAGCAAAAAAAATAGTAAATAATTTATATAAATTTTTCAATATAAAACTTGATTTTGAAAGCATATTAAAGATAGCTAATGGAGTTGTAGCAAGACCCCATATAGCAAAAGCCATAATAAATGCAGGTTATAATTACAGTTTTGATTACATATTTTCAAATTTTATTGGAGATTCCAGTCCTGCCTATGTTCCAAATAAAAAACTTTCTACAATAGAAGGAATAAAAATGCTATCGTCTTTAAATGCTATGGTTGTACTTGCTCACCCTGTACTTGTAAAAGATATAAATATAGAAGATTTAATGAAACTTCCTTTTCACGGTATAGAAGCTATTTATCCTGCTAATAAAGGTTGTGATACAGAAAAATTTATAAAATATGCTAAAAAGTATAAAAAAATCATAACTGCAGGATCTGATTTCCATTCTACAAACAAAAAAAGTTTAAAACACGGTCATTCTATAGGTGAAGTTTATTTAAGTGAAAATCAAATAAATGATTTTTTAAGCAAACTTAAAAGTTTATAATTGGCAATAGACAGTTGAAGCCTTTCACTATCAATTATAAACTGTTTTAGAACATGATTAGTGTTAAAATGGCTTATGTACTAATTAATTAGTACATAAGCTCCTCCACAGATTATTTCTTATATCTCTTTTAGAAATGCAACGTATCCTTTTACAGCTTCATATATATCTGCTTTACTTGCTACTTCCCAAGGTGCATGCATATTGTGAAGTGCTATTCCACAATCTATAACTTGCATATTGTACTCTGCCAGTATATAAGCTATAGTTCCACCACCGCCCTGGTCTACCTTACCAAGTTCCGCGGTTTGCCAGGATACATCGTTTTTATCCATTATATTTCTTATTTCAGCTATATATTCTGGATTCGCATCATTACAACCTGACTTTCCTCTTGCACCAGTATATTTATTAAATACTACTCCCTTTCCGAAATATGCTGCATTATTTTTATCCATTACAGAAGGATAATTTGGATCAAAGGCAGCGCTTACGTCAGAAGACAGCATTTTCGAATTCGTTAAAGCCCTTCTAAGTTTTAAATCGCTGTATTCTTCGCATAGTGACATTACTTCAGCTACTGTATTTTCAAAAAACCTTGATTGCATTCCTGTAGCTCCTACGCTTCCTATTTCTTCTTTATCTACTAAAAGAGTAACACAGGTCTTGTTTGGATTTTCTATTTTCATCATGGCATCAAAAGAAGTATAAGCACATATTTTATCATCATGGCCATAAGCCATAACCATACTGCTGTCAAGTCCAAAATCTCTGGCAGGCCCTGCTGGAACTACTTCTACTTCTGCAGATACAAAATCCTCTTCTTCTATTCCATATTTGTCGTTTAAAATTCTCAATATGTTCTTTTTTACTCTATTTTTAGCTTCTTTGTCCTCTATTGGAATACTTCCAATTAGAACATTTAAATCTTCTCCTTCTACAACTTTGTTTCCTTTTTTATCCATTTGATCTCCTGCAAGATGTACAAGTAAGTCAGATACTCCAACTACAGGATCTCCATCCTCTTCTCCTATTACTATTTCTACCTTGGTTCCATCTTTTTTTATAACTACACCATGAATGGCAAGTGGAAGGGTAACCCACTGATATTTCTTTATACCTCCATAATAATGGGTATCAAACAGCGCAAGGTCAGCATCCTCATAAAGAGGGTTTTGCTTTAAATCAAGTCGTGGAGAGTCTATATGAGCTCCAAGTATCCTCATCCCTTTTTCCATATTCTCCGTACCTATTACAAAAAGAGCTAAATTTTTATTTTTATTATTAGCATAAACCTTATCTCCTACTTTTAAAGTAGATTTTGCATTCATTATATCCTCTATATTTTTATATCCGTTTTTTTCAGCTCTCAATATAAATTCTTTTACACATTCTCTCTCTGTCTTGCATTTAGACATAAATTTTTCATACTCATCTGAAATTTTAAAGAGTATTTTAAAATCTTTTTTTGAATATTTGTCCCATGCATATTTATATTCCTTAGTTAAATTTTTTGACATTTTATCTCTCCTCTTCTATATTAATGTTATTGTATTAGCAAATAAATGTTACGTTTCACTTTATTAACAATTATATTCTATCACAAAATACACCAATACATTAATATTTATATTTTCTGAGGTGTTAGTCTAAAAAGATCATCAATTAAAAGGACTAACACATACCAATTAACTCAACTTTCACATATATAAAACTTTGATTTAATATAAAAAAATTGCAAAGCAAAGATTCGTAAGTTAAGAATTAATAATGAAAAATATTGTTTCGCAAAGTTTTTAAACTCCGAAAATTAAGTAACTAATTAGTAGGCAGCCCATTGCAACTTTATATTAAAACCACTTTTTCCTCTTAAATATACATATAAGAATGACTGCCACAAGAAACATAATTATTACTACATAGTGGCATCCATTTTCTATCTCCATAAATGGTATTCCTTTTAGATTCATACCATAGATACTACTTATGAGATCTAATGGTAAGAATATACTAGCTATTACAGTAAAAACTTTCATAACTTCATTGGTTTTATTTGCAGTTTCAGATTCAAAAGCTTCCCTCACTAAAGCCAGATCTTGAACTAAACTTTCAACAGAAAACATAAGTTTTTCTATTTTTCTATTTAAATTGCTAAAGTATTCTAAGATATCTTTTTCTATTACCAGATTGTCATTCATAACCAAGCTATCTCCTATGTATATAAGTGGATTCAAATATTTTCTTACTTTATAAACCTGTCTTCTCAAGGTTATCAAACCATCTATCTGATCATGTTTTGGATTTTTTAAAACATCTATTTCAATTTTATCTGCTTTAACCTCTAATGCAGATATTATATCATAGTTTTTTATAACTATTCTGTCTAAAATATAGTAAAGTAATATAGATGCCCTCGGATTGTCCTTTAGTAAAAAGCAATTTTTGGAGTCATCCATATCTTGTATTAAATCATCTAATATATCAATTTTATCTTTGTATACAGTTATTATATAATTTCTACTTAAAAATACATTCAATTCTTTAGGAATTACTATTTCTTCTACATAATTGAGTATATTAAGTATTATAAAAAGATACCCATTGAAAAAGTTTATTTTTGATACTTGTGAAAAACTTTTACATTCCTCTATACTATCTCTATCTATGTCTACAAAATCCTTTAACTTTTCAATTTCATCTGCATGAAGTAATATCCAATAATGTCTGCTTATAAAATCAATTTTTTCCGTAACTTCTTTAAAGCCATTATCTATATCAAGTATTTTCATAAAAAACACCACCAATGTAAACATAAAAATAAGTTCATCCTTATTAGTGTGTTAATTTTAATTAGAAATAATTCATTACTTGACAGATATAATTTTATGACAAAAAATATAGTATAAACAGAGTTCTTGGCATCAGATAAAAATACTATAGTGCCAAAGTTAAACGAAATAAAAAAAGTATTGTCCATAAACCCTCTCAGCAACATAAAGGACGCAATACTTTTAATATCTATCTATGAATATTTTAATCAGAAATTATACCATCTATAAACATATCATGTTCTTCCATGGGGACTTCATCTAGTATCTGAAACCTATATGCAAGGGCAATTTTTTTGGAGTTCTCTCTAAGCTTTTTAAAAAACCTATCGTAATATCCTCCTCCATATCCAACTCTCCCACCTCTTTTATCAAAGGCTACTCCTGGAATATAACACAAATCTATAGAGTATTCTTCTACTTTAGATTTTGTATCTTCTGGTTCCAATATACCATATGCCCCACTTTTTAATTCACTAAAATCATGTATTCTAACTGCAACCATTCCATCCTCTTTAGATATAACTTTAGGAACACAAACATTTTTTTCCTGCTCAAGTGCCTTTTTTATGATTCTATGAGTGTCTACTTCACTTCCGTAACTTACAAATATAAATATACTGTTAGCCTTATTATATTCTTCACTCTCTATAACTTTTTGAAGTACACTGTTGTCCAATTTTTCTTTTTGCAAATTAGATAATTTATTTCTCTCTTCTTTCATTTTCTTTCTTATAATACTCTTATCCATTTTTCTTTCTCGCCACCTCATTTATTCTTTCACTTATTACATCTACAGGAGTTACATTTGATATAAGACTGTATCTGTAATTTGCTGCAGCGGCCTCTATTATGACTGCCAGATTTCTTCCTGGCCTAATTGGAATTTTTAATTTTCTTACAGGTACATTTAATATATTTAAATACTCTTTGTCTATTCCAAGTCTATCATAATTTTCATCTTCTTTCCACTGCTCCAGATATATTATCATGTTAATATCCTTTGACTTAAGTACAGAACTCAACCCATAAAGGGCAGGTATATCAATTATCCCCATTCCTCTAACTTCTATCATTCCTGAAGTAATATACGGCGATGTTCCATGAAGTACCCCATCTATTTGCTTTATATCTACTGCATCATCTGCAACTAAACGATGCCCCCTTTTTATAAGTTCAAGTGCAGTCTCACTTTTTCCTATACCACTTTCTCCAGTTATAAGTATTCCAATACCATAAACATCTACAAGGACACCATGTATCCTTGTTTCAGGTGCTAATTTATCATCTAAATAATTCATAACCTTATTTATAAACCTTGTAGATATATTATCAGTTCTTAGTATCCACCTTTTATTCAAGATAGCACTCTCTAAGAACTCCTTATGAGGTACCAAATTTCTAGTTATTATGGTACATGGATTGTCAAATTCAAAATATTTTCCCAGCCTTTTTTTCCTAAGTTCAGGCTGCATAGCATCTAAAAAACTCCATTCCGCCTTGCCTACTATCTGAACTCTCTCATTAGCATAATAATTATAAAACCCACTAAATTGAAGCCCAGGTCTATTTATATCACTTTCCTTTATTTCATTTACATTTTCTCCTCTATTTATAACTTCCAAATTCAAATCATTTATAATATCTACTACTGTTACTGGCATTTTCTCACCTCTTAATTGAGTTCATCTTCATCAGATTTTGGTTGTATAGCTCCAAGCTGAGCTTTTAAATTTTTCCTTATATTGTT